>NZ_QHJN01000221.1:0-11136 GCF_003947565.1 Actinomadura sp. WAC 06369
CCGTCCGCGCCCGCTGCCCCACAGGCGGCCCCGCCGCACTCGGCGCCGGGATCGGACGCGGAGCGGCGCGTGCCCGGGGCGCCCGTCCAGGGGAGGACGGACGGGGGGTCGTCGGGGCCGCACCGGGCTCCGGGCGCACCCCCGGCGGGGCCGCCCGTGCAGGGACGGGACGACGCGGCGGCCACGCGCGTGGATCCGGCGCCGTCCGGGACGGGGCCGCAGTGGGTCGTCCGGACGGGCGAGCAGGCGGCGCCCGCGCGGTTCACCGCGCCGCAGCCGGCGTCCGGGAACGCTTCGTGGCTGGGCGCGAAGCCGCAGGTGGCGCCGCCGCCCGCCCAGGACCGGGCGCGCGTGCGCGAGGCGCCCGAGCCGCCGCCTCCGGCGCCGGGCCGGGAGGCGCCCGCGTTCGATCGTCCGCAGAGCATGCCGACGCCCCCCGGACCGGCGGGGCAGCGCGTGTTCCGGCCCGGGCTGCGGTCGGGGATCGCGGTCGCGGCCGTCGCCACGCTCGTGGCGGGCGGCGTCGCGTACCTGCTGAAGGGCGACGGCGTCCCCGGCGTGGGTTCGGGGCCGGGCGCCGACGGCGCGGCCGACGCGAGCGGCGTCTTCGCCGTGCAGGCCGCGCTCTACGACGGGCACGAGCAGGCGATCACGGGCGTCGCGGTCGCCGGGGAGACGGCGGTCACGGTCGGGAGCGAGACCGTCGACCGCCCGCGCGGCCAGATCCTCGTGTCGGCGGACGGCGCCGACCAGTGGAGCGTCGCGGAGGTGAAGCGGGAGGGCGGGGCGAGCCCGTTCGACGTCCCGCGGGTCGTCGCGGCGTCCGGCAAGGCGTGGGCGGCGCTCGGCGCCGGTCCGGCGGGCGTGGCCGTGTGGACGAGCGCCGACGGCCGGACGTGGACGCACCGCTCGTCCCCGCAGGGCTTCCAGCGGGGCGACGAGGTCGCCTCCCTCACCGCCGCGCAGACCGGCTTCACCGCCGCGGGCACCGGCCACGACGGGCGCCCGGCGCTGTGGACGTCCGCCGACGGGGCCGTCTGGCAGCGGGCCGCAGCCTCCGTCGAGGGGGCGCCGGCGAACGTGGCGGCCAACGGCGGCGCGGTGGTGGTCCGCACCGAGAAGGGCGAGCTGTGGCGGTCCGCCGACGGCGGCGCCACGTGGACGCGGGCCGAGGTGCCCGACGCGGACGGCTCGTACGGGCCGGTCGTGGCGCTGACGAACGGGCCCGGCGGCTTCTTCGCGGCCCGCGAGGGCAAGAAGGGGGACCGGCGCCGGGCCGTGTTCTACCGGTCGGCGGACGGCGTGGGCTGGACCCGCGCGAGCACCATCGACCGCCGCACCTACGACCGGCTCGCCGCGCTGAACGGCACGTCCGAGAGCCTGACCGCGCTGGTCCCGCTGACCGACGGGCGCATCGCCGTGCAGCGCAGCGACGACGGCGTGAAGTGGAAGTCGGTGGAGCGGCTCGACACGGACGGCGGCAAGGCCGCCGCGACGACGGCCGCGCTGCCCAAGGGCGTGCTGGTCGCGGGCGCGCAGGACAACGGCGCGTACCTCGCGGCGCCCGGCGCGCGGCACGACGACATCGACCTGCTCGCCGTCCCCGGCGCCGTCACCCCCGACCGGACCCTGACCCGCCTGGTCTCCGCCGGCGGGACGACCCTCGCCATCGGCAGCGGTGCGGGCGACGCGGCGGTGTGGCACACGCGGGACGGCGCGTCGTGGACGCGCGCGGGCGGCGGCGGGCTCGCCGGCCCGGGCGTGCAGCGCCTCGCCGACGCGGCCCACGGCCCGCAGGGCTGGGTCGCCGCGGGCGGCGGCTCCGGGACCCCGCTGCTGGTCACGTCCGCCGACGGCACCGCCTGGAATCCGGCGGCCCCGCCGAAGGCGGGCGAGGCCGAACTGTCCGGCGCGGCGCACGGCGCGGCGGGGTACGTGGTCGTCGGCGCGGCCGACGGCGCGCCCGTCGTCTGGCACTCCGCCGACCTCGCCTCCTGGACCGAGGGCACCGGCGACCTCGGTGACGGCCGCATGCGCGACGTCGTCGCCACGAAGTCGGGCTACGCCGCGGTCGGCGAGGGCGCCGCGAACGCCCCGGCCGCCTGGACGTCCGCGGACGGGAAGGCGTGGACGCCGGTGCGGGTCCCGCAGGCGGCGGGCGCCCTCACGAAGGTCGTCGCGCGCGGGGACACGCTGGTCGCGACGGGCGACGGCGACCTCGTCGGGGTGTCGGCGGACGGCGGCCGGACGTGGGCGTTCAGCACCCTCCAAGCCTCGTCGATCACCGCGTCGCTCGCGACGGGCACCGGGTTCGTCCTGACGGGCACTCCGGCGGGCACCTCGGACGTCGCGCTCTGGACGTCGCCCGACGGGACGTCGTGGCAGGTGCGGCGGCCCGAGGGGAGCGGCCTGAACGGCGAAGGCTCCCAGCGGCTCACCGGACTGACCGCCCTCGGCGACGAACTCCTCGCGACCGGGACGGACGGCACGACACCCACCCTGTGGCGCACCGACCTGCCGTGACGTCCCAGCGGGGCCGGGAAGAGCCGAACGACGCCCCTGCCTGCCCGCGGTGCGGCGGCGCGCTCGTCCCGATCGTCTACGGCCGGCCCGGGCCGAAGCTCGCCGAGAAGGCCGAACGCGGCGAGGCCGTCCTGGGCGGCTGCACGACGCGCCCGGACCGCCCGCACCACCACTGCCCCGCATGCCGAACCGACATCGGCGCCACCTAGTCGAGCCTGGCCGGATGAGGCCCCACCCATCCCCCCATTTCCGCGGATCGAGCGAGGCGGGCAACGGGCGATCAATCGGCATGACCACCTGACCAGCACAAAGTTCCGATCAAGATATAACCGCGCACGGTAAGTAGCCACTAACCCAATCTTATGCACACGACTTGGCCTCGGTTGGACCATTTGGACAGGGCTTGTCGCCTCGAAGCAGGGGTGAGAAACTTTCCATTGGATCAGGCGACCGGAAGTGAGCGACATCGTGACCAGGCCATGGGAAGCCGATCACGGCGCGGGGTTCCATCGGAGGCTGGGCAAGACGGCCGCCGAGGTCGGAGACAGCCGCACGACCCAGGACTGCCCCGAGATCTGGGAACTGGACAACGGCGACATCGCCGTTATCGGACGTGACGCCACCGGCGCTTACCGTGATCGGCTTCCGCCGGGAGTGAGCATCGGCTCGGACGAACGCCTCGTGGTCATCTCCGGGCGCCTCCTGTCGGCCGCGAAGCCGGACATCCGAGATGCTTGACCGCATTCCCGGGATCGCGGGGGACGTACTCGACCACGCGGCCTATCACCAGGATTTCGCCCGGCAGATCGAAGATCTGGGCGACGTGATCTGGAAACTCGAGCGGTCCCAATTCTTCCGCGAGTTGAACGATCCCAGTTGGCAGGCGTTCGCGTCCGGGGACTGGCGGCGCTCCTTGCACCTCCTGGAGGACGATCGGGACGCCGTGCGCACGGAGGCCCGGCTCAACAAGCGGCGCGGTGTGAGGATCCGGCGCGTCCGCGTGGTCGAGCGCCCCCTCACCCCCTACGTCCAATGGGAGTTGTACGCGCTGCGGATGCTGGCGGAGGAAGGCTTCGACCTGGCCGTGCTTCCGGCCGCCGAAGTGTCCGGGCTCGAGTCCGGCGGCCCGCTGCCCGAACTGGTGGTCATCGGCAAACGCGTCCTCTATCAGGTCCGATATGACCCGGATTGGACGCCTTGCGGGGCCAAACGCATCACCGCTCCGCATGTGATCCGCACGGCGGCGACGGAGATCGCGCACCTGTACGGCAAGGGTGAGCCTTTGCTGGACTTCTTCGAAAGGGAAGTGGCCCCGCTCCCGGCACCCGCCGTGTGAACTATCGTTCTCAGATGCCTTCCGTTCGTTTCGACCGGCGCAGGGTCACGAAAATCAACGTGACGCTGCTCGCCATTGTGGTGATCGGTCTCATCGGCGCGTCCCCCTGGTTCCTGCGCGCATTCGACGGCCCTACCTCCCGGTGGGAACGGTTGAGCTTCATCGGCCAGACGTACGGCGCCGCGTCCGCGCTCGTGGCCGCATTCGCGCTGGTCGGCATCGTCGCCACCCTCATTTTCCAGGCGCGGGAAACGAAGATCGCCCGCGAGGAGGCGCGCCGTGTGGCGATCGCCGAGTTGCTCAAGATGGCGATGGACGACCCGGACCTGGACGAGGCGTGGGGACCGGTGCCGGAGGGCGAGGACCGCAGGGCGCGGCGTCAGCTCATGTACATCAACATGATCATCTCCGAGTGGCAGATGTCCTTCGAGACCAAGGCGCTGCCTGAGGTGAGGTTGCGGGCGATCTCGCGGGAGATGTTCAGCGGCCGGCCGGGACGCGCGTTCTGGCGGGAGGCCCGGGAGGTCCGGCTCAGTACCTCCGAGTCCAAGCGGGCCCGGCGCTTCCATCAGATCCTGGACGAGGAGTACCGGCGGGCGCCCGCTCCGGCGCCCGAGCGGGCGCGGCGGCGGCCTTGGGGGCTGCTCGCGGGCGCCGCGGCGGCCGGGGCCCTCGCGATGGCTCCCGTCGTGCGTCGGGCCGTCGGTCGGCGGACCGGTCGGCGGCCGCGCCGCTGAGCCGCGTCGAGACGGGGGGTCAGTCGGGGGTGCGGCGGCGGTCGGCGGCGGCGGCGCCGAGGATCATCTCGTGGACGAGCCAGCGTGCGTCGTCCGAGAGGTCCACGAGCGCGCGCAGCACCTCGGCGGGGATGGCGCCGTGCTCGACCTCGCGCCGCAGCGCCTTGAAGGTGAGGTCCTCCTCGATGGGCGCGGCCTCGACCGGGAAGCCGAAGTAGCCGATCGGCACGCCGAAGAAGGTGGCGAGCGCGGTGAGGGTTTTGAGCTGTGGGTTCTCCTGGCGGCCGGTGCGGAGCTTCCACACGGTCGTGGAGGAGATGTCCTCGCCGGTGGCGCGGGCGATCGCGGCCGCGGTCTCGACGTTGTTGCGCGGGGGTCCGGCGGAGGCGGGCCACTGGTGGCGGATGAGCCATTCGACCTTCTCCGCGAGCGCCGCCCCCGGCGCCACGCCTCCGGCCCCCGTCTCGTTCGGCATCGTCAGGTCCTCCCCGTCTCGAACGCTCAACGACTAGAGTTGACCACATCCTTCCTCGTCAGCCAAGGACACGCGCCGGGCGCTAAGATCGTCCGTCGGAGCGGCGGGGGACGAATCACATGTTGTTCTCGATATCCGAGACGGGCTGGGCGCTGATCGCGATCGTGGCGACGGCCTCCTTCATGGCGGGCATGCACGTGTTCGTCACGGGGCTTCCGATGCCGGAGCGGGAGACCCGGCCGAACATGAAGCTCTTCCACATCCTGACGCCGCTGTTCGCCGCGGTCGTCCTGTGGGCGAGCCTGCTGCGGCCGGACTCCGGGGACCGGATCCTGTTCCTGTACAGCGTCGCGTTCGTGTCGATCCCGGTCGCGCTCCTCCCGGTGCGCGGGCGGCTGTCCAGGACGTACACGGCGCAGCGGCGGGAGCCGGGCGCCGAGGTGAAGACCGACGTGCTCGCGACGGCGTGGATCTGCGGGTTCCTGCTCGCCGTGCTCCTGGTCGCCGTGGCCGCGCTGATGGCGTACGACTACGGGGCGTAGCCCGCCGCGGAGGCGGGCGTCCGCCCGGCGAGGGCCTCGATCTCGGCGACCGCCGCGTCGGCGGCCGTCTCGGCGGCGATCGCGGCGGCCATGCGCCCGGCCGCGCGCCTCGGGGCGGGGTCGTCGAGGACGCGGCCGACCGCGCGGGCGATCGCGCGGGGCGAGGCGTTGCCGCGCACGGTGACCCCCGCGCCGGCGTGCTCGACGTGCCGTGCGACCTCCCGCTGGTCGCGGCCCTGCGGGAGGCACACGAGCGGCACCCCGGCGGCCAGCGACTTGACGGCCGTCCCGTGCCCCGCGTGGGTGATCGTCACCGCCGCCCGGCGGAGCACCGGGCCGTGCGGGGCCGCCTTGACCACCAGGACGTTGCCGGGGGCGCGGATCGTGCGCGGGTCCACGGCGGGCCCGGTCGTCAGCAGGCCCCGCACCGGCAGCGTGCCGAGGGCCGCGGCGATGCGCTCGAGCGGCCGCCGCTGGTTCATGAAGGACGAGCTCAGGCCGACGAGCGCCAGCGGCGCGTCGCCCGGCGGGAGTTCCGGCTCGTCCCCCGCCCAGGCGGGGTCGTCGAGCCGCGGGCCGACGTGGCGGACGTTGCCGGGGAAGCGCCGTCCGGGGTAGTCCAGCGCGCGCGGGGACAGGACGAGGCACCGGTCGGCGCGGCCGAACGCGTCGACGACCGAGTCGACCGGCGCGAGGCCGCTCGCGGCGCGCGCGGCGTTGAGCGCGGGCAGCCCCTTCGCCCACGGCTTGACCATCAGCCCGCCCGCGATCCGGTCCCGGGCGCGGCCGAGGGGGCCGGCGGCGGGCGCGAAGGCCGGGCCGAACGGCGGCGCCCCCTCGGCGGGCAGCGGGTAGATCGTCGTGACGAGCGAGGCCACCGGGACGCCGGCGGCCTCACCGGCGGTGAGGGCCCCGAGCAGGACGTGCTCGGCGACCAGCACGTCGGCGGGACGGGCGCGCAGTTCGGCGAGCGTGTCGCGGGCGTAGTCGGCGGCGGGGCCGCAGACGATGCGGTCCCGCAGCCGCGCGAACTCGCCCAGCGGCGTTCGGGCCTCGAAGTCCTTGATGACGTCGGCGTCCGGGTCGGACGTGTCGCCCTGGGGCGCGGTCGTCCAGGCGACGGGCTCGCCGCCGGCGGCCGCGACCTCGCCGTGCAGCGACCGGTCGGCCAGCACCCGGACGCCGTGGCCCCGTTCGCGGAGCGCGCGGACGATCGACAGGGCCGGCGGCACGGCGCCGCCGCCCGCCCACAGGGCGAACAGGACTTTCTTACCCATCGTCTCCCTTTCGCGGGTCGATCGAGACCACCAGGTCCCGCATGGCGCGTTCGGCGTCCCGGCGCGACAGCCCGAGGTCGCGCCGCCACAGCTTCCACAGGTAGACGTCCGTGGCGGCGTAGTGCAGGGCGAGCGCATGCTCGCGGTCGGGGCCGCCGGCCGGGAGGCGGTCGGCGAAGACCTCCTCCAGCCACGCCCGGTGCTGGACGCGCGCGTGCGCGGCCGCGCGGGCGATCGCGGGCACGCGGTCGATCTGGGCGGTCCACCGCGCGTTGGCGTCGCCGTGCCGCTCGTAGTCGTCGAACAGCACGGCGACGATGGCGTCCACGTCGCCGGCCGGGGCCCGCCGGACGACCGCCGTCTGCGACGCCACGAGGTCGGCGACGGCCTCGGTGAGCCCGTCCTTGCCGTCGAAGTGGTTGACGACGGTCTGCACCGACACGCCCGCTTCGTCGGCGATGTGCTGCAGCGTCACGTCGTCGTACCAGTGCCGCGTCCACAACCGCATCGCGGCGTCCATGATCCGCGTCCGCGTGGCCTCCAGCGCCGCGGCGCGGGCGCCCATGCGGTACGGGCGCCTCCCTGCGCTTTCCATGGAGTAAGAACTATATTCATTTGAGGGAGGAGTCAAATGAAAGTGGTCATCCGTCGCGGCGGAGGGCGAACCAGAAGGTGGGCACGTCGTTCGTGCCAGGCACGACCTCGGTGAGCGTCCAGCCGGTGAACCGGGCGCGCAGTTCGTCGGCGGTGACACCGGAGACGGGGTCGTCGAACGCCTCGGGGCCGTAGCCGAACATCAGCAGGCGCGCGCCGGGGGCGGCGCGGCGGGAGAGTCCGGCGGCGTAGGCGGCGCGGCGGTGCGGCGGGACGCCGCAGTAGCAGCTCAGGTCGAAGAACAGGTCGAACGGGCCCGGCACGTCGAGGTCGTCGAGCCGGGTGGCGTCCCCGCGCAGGACCCGCACGGGCACCCCCGCGGCGGCCGCCTTCTCCCGCGCCTGCCGGACGGCGCCGTCGATCAGGTCCACGGCGACGACCTCCCAGCCGCGGCGCGCGAGGTACACGGCGTTCGTCCCGGTTCCGCAGCCGAGTTCGAGGGCGCGGCCGGGCGGCGGCGCGGCGTCCCCCTCCACCAGGGCGACCAGCTCGGGCGGCGTCACGCCCGAGTCCCACGGCGGCCTGCCGGCGGCGTAGAACCCCTCCAGCTCGCGGCGGACGGCCTCCTCCTGGGCACGCTCCAGGTCCGATCGCGCGGCCGCTTCCCCTTCGTCCGTCACGGCACACCTCCATGTTTTTAGAGTTGAACTTTAGTGACGCACTCTAGATATAGGCTCGCACCATGGATGTGGTCAAGCGTCCGGACGGACGGGCGGAGCGGTCGCGCCGCACCCGGGAGAAGGTCATCGAGGCGGCGCGGGAGCTGTTCGTCGCGCAGGGGTACGGGGCGACGAGCCTGCAGGAGGTCGCGGACCGCGCGGGCGTGGCCGTGCAGACCGTCTACTACGTCTTCTCGAACAAGCGGACGCTGTTCAAGGGCGTCGTCGACACGGCCGTCGCCGGGGACGCCGAGCCGGTCGCCACCATGGACCGCGCGTGGTTCCGGGACGCGTGCGCCGCGCCCACGGCGGACGCGCAGCTGCGGGCGCACGTGGACGGCACCCGGGGGATCCTCGGCCGGATCGCCCCGATCCTGCCGCTGATCGGGGCCGCCGCGGCGACCGACCCGGAGATCGCGGCGCAGTGGCCCAAGGGGCCCGACCCGCGTTTCACCGTGCACCGCGCCGCCGCCGAAGCGCTCGCCGGCAAGCCGGGGTTCCGGCCCGGCGTCTCCGTCGCGACGGCGGCCGACCTGCTGTTCGGCCTGCTCAGCCCCGAGCTGTACCGGCTCTTCGTGCACGACCGCGGCTGGTCTCCGGACGCGTGGGCGGCGTGGGCGTACGAGACTCTCGCCGCCCAGCTCTGCGCCGGCCCCACGAACGGTTAACGGGCGGCCCGGCGGCGGCGGTGGTAGGCGAAGGTGACGGCGGCGAGCAGCGGCCCCCACAGCAGGAGCGGCGTGTAGGCCAGGTAGAAGATCGCGGCCTCCACGGCGCCCTGCTCGGAGGGGAAGTTCGCGGGCAGCCGCCCGCCCTGGAGGGTGCGGCCCTCGAGCTGCCCGATGAAGGCGTGCGTCCACAGCACCGTCAGGACGGCCGCGCCGAGGGACGCGGGCACGACGGCGGCCATCGGCGGCACGTTCCTGCCGCCCAGCACCGGGATCCAGCGGGGGAACCGCTCGCCCCAGGAGGCGACCAGGCCCACGGCGGTGAACGCGAGCAGCTCCGAGACGATCGACAGCAGGACGATGTACACGCGCTCGCCGATCCCGGCCTCGGCGCCCATCCCGTGGTCGTAGCCGAACGCGATCGGGAGGCGCCAGAGGCCGGACGGCAGGACGACGAGCGGGACGGCGAGGGCGGCGATCCGCGCCCAGCGGGGCACTCCGGCGGCGGGGGCGTGCGCGGCCCGCCACGCGGCGCGCAGCCGTCCGGTGCTTGCTGGCGGACGGGGCGCGGGCGGATCGGTCGGGGCGGTCATCGTCGGTCCTCCGGTCGGGCGGGCCCGGTGCCCGCTCCGCGTCGACGATCGCAACCGGGCCCGGCCGCCATCGCCACCCGCCGGAGGGAGCCCGCTCCCCCGTCCGGGGGAAATCAGGCCGAGAACATGGCTCTCATCCTGCATGAATGCGTGTCTTGAGGGAAGTTCATGTTCACGAACCGTTCCCCCGATACCCCCGGAAGGGCAGGCACGGATCATGGACCAGAGCGGTGTGACCTGGCGAAAGAGCTCCCGCAGCGGCGCGAACGGCAACTGCGTCGAACTGGCCGCGCTCCCCGGCGCCGTCGGTGTCCGCGACAGCAAGGACCCGGACGGCCCCGTCCTGCTCCTGCCCCCCGCCGTCCTGCGCGCCGCCCTACGCGCGGCCCGCGCCCAGGACGGCGCGCTACCCGGCTAGCCGCCCCTCCCGGACGGACGGACGGACGGGCGGGCGGGCGGCCCGAAGGTCCCGCCCACCCGTCCGGGCCGCGATGGTTCAGAGAGCGCTGCGGGTCAGGTCGTGGACGGCCTCGCTCATCGTGACCGGGTCGACCTCGCCGAGGGGGACGGCGTCCGCCGGCTCGGCCGCCGGTGCGGGGCCCGCCCACAGCGCGCGGATCCGCTGGTCGTGCCCCTCGCCGTACATGTACGCGTCCAGGCCGGGGCTCAGGTTCGCGACGACGTACAGGCCCGCGGGGTCGCGGCGGGCCATCCAGGCGCCCGACGAGTCGCCGTCGGGGGACGGCGCGTTCCAGCGGCCCTGCGAGTGCCCCTTCGCCTTCCCGTAGGGCAGCACGAGCCCCTCCACCCGGCTGAGGGCGCTCGAAGCGCGCTCGGCGTCCGTGAGCCGGTGGACGGGACGTCCGAGCTGGTCGAAAGGCTGCAGGATCTCGTAGTCGGCGAACAGGTCGGCCCAGGCGTCGAGATCGTCCAGCAGGACCGGGTGGGCGATGCCGACGCGGTCGCCGGGCGCGGGGACGAACGGGTCGTCGCGGACGTCGGCGCAGGTGCGGTCCTCGGCGACGCGGAAGGCGGTGCCGCCGCCGGTGATCCACACGAGCCGGCGGGCGATGTGCCCGAGCAGCGGGTGCTCGACGAACAGGGCGCGGAAGTCGCCGGGCGTCCAGCTCCGCCGCTCGACCATCGCGGTCTCGAGGCGCGCGATCTCCTGCCCGGCGATCGTCCGCAGGTCCTTCCTGAGGCCGGTGAACAGGGCGTGCGCGGCGGGGGCGAGCGCCGGGTCGTCCTTCGGGCCGGGCTTCGGCGCGCTCTTGCGCGCCTTCCCGCCCGGTTCGACGACGAGGGGGGCGAGCTGCTCGTCGAACGTCACGGTGAACCGGCGCGGGCCGTAGTCGAGGACGAGCTCGCCCCGGTCGTCCAGGCCGAAGTCCGGGACGGCGCGGTCGGCGAGGGCCTCGGCGGTCATGCCGCGCGCGGCGGCGATCTCGTCGATCTTCCGGGCCGCGCGGGCCTTGAGCCCCTTGTACTTGCCCCGGCGGGTCAGCTCGAACAGGTGGGTGAGGGCGACGTCGGAGCCGATGCCGGCGAGGACGTCCAGCGCGGCGGCCGCCCGGGAGGCGGCGCCCTCGCCCGGCCAGCGCTTGATCAGCGGGCTGATCCGCCGCACCGTCGTGTCGTCCCCGATGAGGCCGAGCTGCGCCAGCGCCCACGC
>NZ_QHJN01000222.1:0-10796 GCF_003947565.1 Actinomadura sp. WAC 06369
CTCCCGCCCGTAGGTAGTGCGGATGTCCCAGCCGCGGTAGTCAGGGAACCGGCTGATCGCGTCGGTGCCCTCGGAGAGCAGCTTCCAGAGCAGTTCGGGGGTGACGGCGCCGCCCGGCAAACGGCACCCCATGCCGACGATGACGATCGGGTCGTCGGCGTCGGCGTCGGCGTGCGCGCGACGCGGGGCGGCGGCCGGTTCGGCCGCCTCGACGGCGGTGCCGAAGAGTTCGCCGAGCACGTGCGCCGCGAGAGCCGTGACGGACGGATAGTCGAAGACCACGGTCGACGGCAGCCGCAGGCCGGTGATCTCGCGGAGCCGGTTGCGCAGCTCCACCGCCATCACCGAGTCGAAGCCCATGTCGCGGAACGCCTGGTCGGGGTCGACCTCTTCGACGTCGGCGTGCCCGAGTGCGGCGGCGGCCTCAGCACGGACGGCGGCGACGGCCGCCTTCCGCCGCTCACCGGACGGCAGCGCGGCGAGCCGGCCCGGCAGTTCGGCGCCCGCGGTGTCGGGGCGTACGCCGTCCCCGTCCTCGCCGTCCCGGACGCGGACGGCGTCGGGGAGCACGGCCAGCAGCGGGCTGGGCCGGTGCAAGGTGTAGACCGGGACGAACCGGTCCCAGTCGATGTCGGCGAAGACGAGCAGGCCGTCGCCGTCGTCCAGCGCCTGCGCGAGTCCCTCGATGCCCGGCTCGGGGGCCATCGGCCGCAGCCCGGAGGCGCTCAGCTGCTCCCCGGCCCGTCCCGCGCCCATTCCTCCGCCGCCCCACAGGCCCCACGCCACCGAGGTCGCGGCCAGCCCGGCGGCGCGGCGGCGCTCGGCCAGGGCGTCCAGGGCCGCGTTCGCCGCGGCGTACCCCGCCAGCAGCCCGCTCCCCCACGCGGCGGCTCCGGAGGAGAACAGCACGAACGCGTCCAGGTCCAGGCTGCGCGCCACCGACAGCTCGTGCAGGTGCAGGGCGCCTCCGACCTTCACCTCCGCCGCCTGCTGCAGGTCCTCGGCGGTCAGGTCGGCGACCTGCGCGCCGTGGCCGGTGCCCGCGGAGTGCACCACGCTGGACAGCGCGGGACCGGTCGCGGCGATGTGGTCGAGCAGTGCCCCGGTCGCCCGGCGGTCGGCGACGTCGCAGGCGACCACCTCGACGGCTCCGCCGCGGCCCGCCAGCTCGGCGGCCAGCGCCGCGACGCCCGCGGCGGACGGCCCCGACCGGCTGGTCAGCACCACGCGTCCGGCGCCCCGGTCCGCCAGCAGCCGCGCGGTGCGGCCGCCGATCAGGCCCGTCCCGCCGGTGACCAGCGCGGTGCCGTCCGCCCGGAAGGGCGCGGCCGGTGCCGCGTCCTGCCGTGGCGCCCGCACCAGCCGGCGCGCGAACGCGCCCGTCCCGCGCAGCGCCACCTGGTCCTCGCCGCCGGGCCCGGCCGCGAGCAGCCCGGCCAGCCGCGCGCCCGTCGCGCCGTCGAACTCCTCCGGAAGATCGACCAGGCCGCCCCACTGCTCGGCGTGCTCCAGTCCGGCCGTCTGCCCCAGCGCCCACACCTGCGCCTGCGCCATACTCGGCACCTCGCCCGGCGACACCGCGACCGCGCCGCGCGTCAGCGCCCACACCGGCGCAACCAGATCCGCGTCGACCACCGCCTGGATCAGCGCCGTGGTCGCCGCGAGACCGGCCGGGACCGGTCCGCGACCGGGCAGCGGGTCCTCGTCCAGGGCCAGCAGGGACACCACTCCCGCCACATCGCCGATCTCCCGCAGGACCGCGGCGAGCGTCGCGCGGTCGGCGTCGTCGATCTCCACGACGCGGACCTCGACGCCGAGCGCCCCCAGGGCGCGGGCGACCTCCCCTGCGTGCTCCCTCCCGTCCCGGCCGGACACCACCGGCCACGTACCGGACGGCACCGCGTCCGGCAGTTCACCGAGCGGCTGCCACGAGATGCGGTAACGCCAGTCCGCCACCCGCTCCCGCGCCGCTTCGCGGGCCGCCCGCTCGGGGAACTCCGGCCAGTAGCGGCGGTGCTGGAACGCGTACGTCGGCAGCTCGACGGTGCCGTGCCCGTCCACGCGTGCCGGGAGCAGCGCCGTCCAGTCCACGGCCGCCCCCTGGACGTACGCCTCGGCGAGCGAGAGCAGCAGGCGCCGGGCGCCGCCGTCGTCGCGCCGCAGCGTCCCGACCGCGACCGGGAACCGCTCGTCGAGGGCATCGGCGATGGCGGGGGTGAGGACCGGGTGCGGCGACGCCTCGATGAACACGCCGTGCCCCGAATCGGCCAGTGCCCGGATGGCGCGGTCGAACTCGACGGTCTCGCGCAGGCTGGCGTACCAGTACTCCGGCGTCAGCTCCGGCCCCGACAGCACGGCACCGCTCATCGCCGACACCATGGGAATCCGCGCCTCACGGGGCTCGATCCCTTGCAGGACCGAGACGATCTCGTCCTTCAGTTCGTCGATGTGGGCGCTGTGGGAGGCGTAGTCGACCGGGATCGTCCGGGTGCGGATCTGCTCGCCGCAGGTCTCGGCCAGCTCTTGCAGGGCGTCGGCGTCCCCGGACACCACCGTGGCGGACGGGCCGTTCACGGCGGCGACCGACAGGCGGCCGTCGAACGAGGCGATACGCCGGCGGACGGCATCCACCGGTTCGGCGATCGACAGCATGCCGCCGCGCCCTGCGAGCGCACGCAGCGTCCGGCTCCGCAGGGCGACGACCTTCGCCGCGTCCGCCAGGGAAAGGCTTCCGGCGACGGCGGCCGCAGCGATCTCGCCCTGGGAGTGGCCGACGACCGCGTCCGGGACGACGCCCCCGGCCTCCCAAACGGCCGCCAGCGAGACCATCACGGCCCACAGCGCCGGCTGGACCACGTCGGCGGCCTCGAACCCGTGACGGCCCGCAAGGACGTCGTCCAGGTCCCATCCGACGAACGGAGCCAGAGCCTCCGCGCACTCCGCCAGCCGTGCCGCGAACACCGGCGACGCCTCCGCCAGCTCGCGCCCCATACCGACCCACTGGCTCCCCTGACCGGGGAACACCAGCACCGTCCGGCCGACGCCGTTCGAGGGGACCTCACCCGTCACCACGTCGGGGCCGGGCCGACCGGTCGCCACCGCGTCGAGACCCTCGAGCAACTCGGCGCGGTCCGCGCCCAGCACCACCGCGCGCCGCTCGAACGTGCTCCGGGTGGTGACGAGGGAGCGTGCCACGTCGGACGGTTCCAGGTCCGGATGCGCCCGAAGGTGCTCGCTCAGTCTGGCCGCCTGGTCCGCGAGGGCGGACGATGATCGTCCGGAGACGGCGATCGGGAGCGCGCCGAAGTCCCCGAGCGGCTGCGGCGTCGCGTCCTGGTCCTGGTCCTGCTCCTCCTCGTCGGAGGCTTCGTCCGCGAGGACGTCCTCGCCGGGAGTCTCTTCGAGGATGATGTGCGCGTTGGTGCCGCTGATACCGAACGCCGAGACGCCGACGCGCCGCGGCCGGTCGGCCGGCGGCCACTCGGCGGGCTCCTGAAGGAGCCGGACGTTGCCGGCGGACCAGTCCACATGCGGGGTCGGTTCCACCGCGTGCAGCGTGGCCGGAAGCATCTCGTTGCGCAGCGCCAGCACCATCTTGATGACGCCCGCGACACCCGCCGCCTGCTGCGCGTGCCCGATGTTCGACTTGATCGAGCCGAGCAGCAGCGGGCGCTCGGCCGGGTGCCCCTGCCCATAGGTCGCCAGCAGCGCCTGCGCCTCGATCGGGTCGCCCAACGTCGTCCCGGTACCGTGCGCCTCCACCGCGTCCACGTCGCCCGTCGTCAGGCGGGCGTTGGCCAGCGCCGCGCGGATCACCCGCTGCTGCGACGGGCCGTTCGGTGCCGACAGGCCGTTCGAGGCGCCGTCCTGGTTGACCGCGCTCCCCCGGATCACCGCCAGGATCCGGCGTCCCTTGCGCCGAGCGTCCGAAAGGCGCTCCAGCACGATGACGCCCGCGCCCTCGGCCAGGCCCATCCCGTCGGCGTCCGCGCCGAACGCCTTGCAGCGACCGTCCGCCGCCAGGGCGCTCTGCTGCGAGAACCCCACGAACTCGCCCGGGTCCACGATCACCGTCACCCCGCCGGCGAGCGCCACCGTGCACTCGCCGGACCGCAGCGACTGCACCGCGAGGTGGATCGCCACCAGGGACGAGGAGCAGGCGGTGTCCACCGACACCGCCGGGCCCGTCAGGCCGAGCGTGTACGACACCCGGCCGGACAGGACGCTCATGGCCGTGCCCGTGATGAGGTGCGCCTCCGAGCCCGTGAAGTCGCCGCCGGACGCCGCGTACCCGGAGGGCGCGGCGCCCGCGAACACGCCGGTGGCGGTGTCGCGCAGGTCCACCGGGTCGATTCCGGCCCGTTCGATGGCTTCCCAGGACGTCTCCAGCAGCAGCCGCTGCTGCGGATCCATCGCGAGCGCCTCGCGCGGACTGATCCCGAAGAACCCCGCATCGAAGTCACCGGCCCCCGAGATGAAGCCGGCCCTGGCGACGTCGCTGGTGTTCTTGGCGTCCGGGGCGGAGTCGAAGAGCGTGTCGAGGTCCCAGCCGCGGTCGGTCGGGAAGCCGCCTACCGCGTCCCCGCCCGAGGACAGCAGCTCCCACAGCTCCTCGGGTGTGCGGACACCGCCTGGATAGCGGCAGGCCATCCCCACGATCGCGATCGGCTCCCGCTCCCGCTCCGTCACCTCGCGCAGCCGCGCCCGCGTGCTGCGGAGCTTCGCGGTCGTCTGCTTGAGAAAGTCGAGGAGCTTTTCCTCGTTCTGCATTTCGTTACGCCCTTCGACCTGTTTCAAGAGTGGGGTTGGCGCTGATCTACCGGCGGGCTCAGTCGAAATCGGGATCGTCGAGTTCGTTCTCCAGCAGGGCGAACATCTCGTCGGCGGTGGCTTCCTGAAGCGCCCGCCCCCCGGCCTTGCCGTCCGCCTTGTCGATTCGGTGGTTCCGGAAACGCTGGATGAGCGCTTCCAGACGGTCGACGATCTCGGTGCGGGCCGTCTCGTCCGCCGGATCCAGCCCGGCGGCGAGACGTTCGAACTCGTCGAGGACGGCGGAGTGCCCGATCGGCTCGCGCCCGGAAAGCTCGGAGAGGAGGAAGTCGGCCATGGCCTCCGAATTCGGGTGGTCGAAGACCACCGTCGCCGGAAGACGAATCCCTGTTGCGGTGTTCAGCCGGTTGCGAAGTTCGACCGCGGTCAGTGAGTCGAACCCCAGCTCACGGAACGCACGCGACGCCACGATCTCCTCGGCCGACTCGTGCCCCAGCACCGCGGCGGCGTGGGAGCGGACCAACTCCACCACGGTGCGCCGCCGCTCCGTCGCCGGCATCCCCGCCAGCCGTTCGGCGAACTCACCACGGCCACCACCGGCCGAGGTCGACCCCGCCGTGCGCGCGTCCTCATCGGCTTCGTCGCGGGCCTCGGGAATCGTGTCCAGCAGCGGGCGCGGGCGGGCCGCGCGGAAGACCGGGGCGAACCTGTCCCATTCGACGTCCGCGACGGCGACGAAGGTTTCGTCGTCGGCCAGCACCTCGCCCAGCACTCGCAGTGCCCGGCCGGTCTCCAGGAAGTTCATCCCCTGCCGGAGGAGTCGATGCGGAGTCACCCGTCCCGGAGCCTGGTCCATCACCACGTCGACGGCGTCCCAGTCGCGGGTGTTCCACACGCCCCAGGCGATCGAGGTGCCCGGCAGGCCCCGGGCGCGACGGTCCTCGGCCAACCCGTCCAGGAACGCGTTCCCGGCCGCATAGGCGGCGTGATCGTTGCTGCCCCAGGTCGCCGAGATCGACGAGAACAACACGAACTCGTCCACGCCCAGATGAGCGGTCGCCTGGTCCAGATGGACCGCGCCCGTGGCTTTCGCGCCCAACGCCGCCGCGAGCCCCTCACGCGTGGTGTCCTCCACCCGCGCCAGGAACGGTGTGTTGGCCGAGTGAAGCACCGTCGACAGGCCCGGACCGGAGTCTTCGATCCACGAGACCAGACCCTCCACCTGCTCCCGCACCACCAGGTCACAGCCGAGAACATCGACGTCCGATCCCGCGTCCGCCACTGAGGCGGCCAGCGCGGCAACGCCCGGCGCGGACGGCCCCGACCGTGACGTCAGCACCACGCGGGCGGCGTCATGCTCGGCCAGCCAGGGGCCGATGCACACACCGATCGAGCCGGTGCCGCCGGTCAGCAGAACCGTCCCGCGCGGCGACCACGGCTCGGGCTCCGACCGCCGGGCCTCAGCACGAACCAGACGACGCAGAAACGTCCCCGACCCCCGCACCGCGACCTGATCCTCGACACCATCGGCAAGAACCCGGACGAGCCGCGCACCGGCCTCAGCGTCCACCACCGGCGGCAGATCGATCAGACCACCCCACCGGTCCGGATGCTCCAGACCGACCGTCCGGCCGAAACCCCACACCTGCGTCTGCGTCGGACTCGTCGTCACCTCGTCCGCACCGACGCTCACCGCACCCCGAGTCAGCACCCACACCGGCGCCTCGACACCGGCCCGACCCAGCACCTGGACCAACTCGACCGTGTCCGCCAGCCCGACCGGCACCAACGGATGGTCCGCCAGCGGCGACTCGTCCATGGCCAGCACCGACACCACACCGCTCCAGTCCTCGGCGGCGTTGTCCTCGTCGATGCGGTCCAAGGGCAGCTGGATGACTTCAGCCCCGTGAGTCGTCAGGGCATCGGCGATCACAGCGGCGTCGGGTGCGTCTCCGACGAGCAGCCACTTCCCGGACAGAGCGGCAGGGGCGTTCACGTTGGATCGCTGCCAGGCGATCCGGTAGCGCCAGTCGTCCGCCGAAGCCTTGCCCCGACCCGACGCCGGCGGCTCCGGCCAGTAGCGTCGCCGCTGGAACGCGTACGTCGGCAGGTCGACGGTTGCGCCGCCGCCGAGAACGCTCGCCCAATCCACAGGGGCGCCCTGGACATACGCCTCGGCCAACGAGGTCAGCAGCCGATCCGCGCCGCCCTCGTCCCGGCGCAGCGTCCCCACCGCTACCGGCGCCTGGTCCTCCAGGCTGTCGCTGATCGCGGGGGTGAGGACCGGATGCGGAGACGACTCGATGAAGACACCGTGCCCCGAGTCGGCCAGCGCCCGGATGGCTCGGTCGAACTCGACCGTTTCGCGCAGGCTGGCGTACCAGTACTCCGGCGTCAGCTCGGGGCCGTTCAGCCACTCGCCGCTCATCGCCGACACCATCGGGATCCGCGCCTCACCCGGCCGAATCCCCTGCAGGACTGAGACGATCTCATCCCGAAGCTCGTCGATGTGGGCGCTGTGCGAGGCGTAATCCACCGGGATCACCCGGGTGCGGACCTGCTCGCCGCACGACTCCACCAGCTCCCGCAGGGCATCGGCGTCCCCGGACAGCACCGTCGCGGACGGGCCGTTGACCGCAGCGATCGAAAGGCGCTCCCCGAAGGGCTCGATGCGCGCACGGACGTCGTCGGCGGGCTCGGCGATCGACAGCATCCCGCCACGCCCCGCCAACGCCTTCAGCGTCTTGCTGCGCAGCGCGACGACCTTCGCCGCATCCTCCAGCGAGAGAATCCCGGCGACGGCGGCCGCAGCGATCTCACCCTGGGAATGCCCCACGACTGCGTCCGGATGCACACCGGACACCTCCCACACGGCGGCGAGCGAGACCATCACCGCCCACAGCGCAGGCTGCACCACGTCGGCGGCCTCGAACCCGTGACGGCCCGCAAGGACGTCGTCCAGATCCCACTCCACATGAGGTGCAAGGGCCGCCGCGCACTCCGCCAGCCGCGCCGCGAACACCGGCGACGCCTCCGCCAGCTCACGCCCCATGCCGACCCACTGACTCCCCTGCCCCGGAAACACCAGCACCGTCCGGCCCACACCACCGGGAATCACCGAGCCCGTGATCACACCGGGCCCAGGCTGCTGCGTCGCCACCGCCGCCAGGCCCGCGATCAGTCCGGTGCGGTCGTCGCCAAGCACGACGGCCCGGTGCTCCAGCGCCGCACGCGTCGTCGCCAGCGACCAGGCAACATCGCCCACCGGCAGCTCCGGGCGCGCCAGCACATGCTCCCGCAAACGACCCGCCTGACCGGCAAGAGCAGAGGCGCTACGCCCCGAGACCGTCCACACCCATGCCGGTGACGAGAACACGGAGGGAGCTTCGTCGTTCGGCTGCGGCTCGACTGAGTCAGGTGCTTCAGGTCCTGCAACTCGCTCTGCTTCTTCGAGGATGATGTGGACATTGGTGCCGCTGACGCCGAACGCCGACACACCCGCCCGGCGCGGCTCTTCACCCGCAGGCCACTGCACCGCTTCCTGCAACAGCCGCACGTTCCCGGACGTCCAGTCCACGTGCGACGAGGGCTCCTCGGCGAACAAGGTCTTGGGCAGCGTGCCGCGCTGAAGAGCCAGCACCATCTTGATCACACCCGCGACGCCCGCCGCGCACTGCGTATGACCGATGTTCGACTTCACCGACCCCAGCCACAGCGGCCGGTCCTCGGTGCGTCCCTCGGCCTGGCCGTAGGTCGCCAGCAGCGCCTGCGCCTCGATCGGGTCGCCCAGCGTCGTCCCGGTCCCGTGCGCCTCCACCGCATCCACGTCCGACGCCGACAACTGCGCATTGGCCAACGCGGCCCGAATCACCCGACGCTGCGACGGACCGTTCGGAGCCGCCAGACCATTGGACGCACCGTCCTGATTGGCGGCAGTGCCCCGCACCACCGCCAAGATGCGACGTCCGTGACGACGCGCATCCGACAGCCGTTCAAGGAGCACCACGCCCGCGCCCTCACCCCACCCGATCCCATCGGCCTCATCGGAGAACGCCTTGCACCGCCCACTGGAGGCCATGCCGCCCTGCTGCGCGAACTCCATGAACGCACCCGGCGACACCATCACCGCCACACCACCGGCCAACGCCATCGAGCACTCACCCGACCGCAACGCCTGCACCGCCTGATGCAACGCCACCAACGACGACGAACACGCCGTATCCACCGTCACCGCCGGGCCCGTCAAACCCAGGCAATACGAGATTCGGCCCGACGCGACCGCCGACACCGTCCCGATCAACCGATAACCATCAAGGCTTTCGTCGTCGGTTGGAAGGCTGCCTTCGTAACCTGCGTGGCTCGCTCCGATGAAAACTCCGGTCGACGAGCCGTGCAGCGACTTCGGATCGATCCCCGCCCGCTCGATCGCCTCCCACGACGTCTCCAGCAGCAGACGCTGCTGCGGATCCATCGCCAACGCCTCACGCGGACTGATCCCGAAAAAGCCCGCATCGAAATCGGCCGCGTCGTAAACGAATCCGCCCTGGCGCTGGTATCCCTGGCGTTTGCCGAGTTCGTCGTCGAACACCTCCCAGCCACGATCGGTCGGGAAACCGCTGACCGCGTCGGTTTCCGCGACGAGGAGGTCCCAGAACTGGTCGGGCCCGGTCACGCCGCCCGGATACCGGCAGCCCATCCCCACGATCGCGATCGGCTCGCGGGCACCGGACTCGAGCTCGCGGACCCGTTCGCGGGCTTCATAGTGATCGGCCGCCAGTTTCTTCAGGGCGTCCAGCAACTGCTTTTCATCCGCCATGACGGCCCTTTCGCAACGTCGTCCCAATTCGAGAACCAGTGATCATCACGAGGACCCCAGTTCCTTGTTGATGAAGTCGAGGACCTCGTCGGCCGAGGCCACGTCGAGCGCGCCGGCGACCTCCTGCCGTCCAGTGGCGGGGTGGCCCGTTTCCGAGGCGGCCCCGTCGGAACTACTGCGACGCAGCCACCGGGACAGCATCGTCTGCAGGTGTTCGGTGACGTCCTTGCGCGCGTCGGAGCCGCCTTCGACGGATTCCAGCTCGGAAGCCAGACGTTCTAGAGCTTGCAGAACCGGATCGCCGACCTCGTCCGCGCCACCGCCGGCACCCAGCTCGCTTCGGAGGTAGTCCGCGAGTGCGGCGGCGTTCGGGTAGTCGAAGACCATGGTCGACGGGAGCTTGACCCCCACCGTCTGCGACAGGCGGTTGCGCAGCTCCACCGCACCGGCGGAATCGAGTCCGAGGTCCTTGAACGCCTGCTGCGGGAGCACGTCCTCGGCGGAGCCATAACCCAGCACCGCGGCGACGTGGCCACGGACCAGTTCGGTCAGGATCAGTCGCTGTTCGGCGCCCTGCATTCCGGCGAGGCGGCCGGCCCACTCACCGACACTCTCCTCGCCCCCAGCAGCTGCCACGTCGGCAGCCAACGCCTCCTTGACCTCGGCGATCTCCGACAGCAGCGGGCTGGGTCGGTGGAGGGTGTAGGTCGGGACGAACCGGGGCCAGTCGAACCCCGCCACCACCACAGCGGTCTCGTCCGCATCCAGCACCTGGCCGAGAGCCAGCATGCCCCGTTCCTCGTCGATCCCCTCCATCCCGAAGCCGCGCAGCCGCTCACCGCCCGCGCCCGAGGCCATACCGACCCCGGCCCACAACCCCCACGCCACCGAACTCGCCGTCAGGCCGCGGGCACGCCGGTCCACCGCCAGCGCGTCCAGGTACGCGTTCGCCGCCGCATACCCGCCCAGACCGCCGCTGCCCCACACACCCGCGCCAGAGGAGAACAGCACGAACGCGTCCAGCTCACGCCCCGCGGTCACCTCGTCCAGCACCGCCGCGCCACCGGCCTTCGCCGACAACAACCCCGCCAGATCGGCCGGCTGCAAGTCCTCGACCGCAACACCGCTTCCGACACCCGCCGCGTGAACCACCGACGACAACCCCGGACCCGAACCGTCGATCCACCCGACCAGATCCTCGACCGCAGCA
>NZ_QHJN01000024.1:0-67043 GCF_003947565.1 Actinomadura sp. WAC 06369
GGTGGGAGGTGGCGGTCGCGTGCCCGCCGGACGGCGACCTGCCGGGGCGCTGCGTGGCGGCGGGCGGCCAGGGCGGCGCGGGCTCGGGTCAGGGCCGCGTAGGCGGGGGCCGTGCGGGTCCGGGCGAAGACGAGGCGCTCGTGCCGCACCGGGTCGGGGCGCCATTTGAGCTTGTAGGGTTCGCGGCCGCGCAGGAGGCTGAGGCCGCGGCCGTCCGCGACGGCGAGGTCCTCGCGGAGCAGCATGAGGCCGACGTCGACGTGGTCGCGGAGGTCGGGGGCGGCGCCGTAGAGGTAGGCGCCCGCGAAGCCGTGGCCGAGCAGGACGAGGTCGGCGGCGACGAGGCGGCCGTCCCAGTGGTAGCGCAGGACGGCGGCGCCGCCGTCGCGGGCGAGGCCCTGCGCGGCGGCGGCGAGGTGGCGGCGGAACCGGTCGCGGGTGTGCTCGGGGTTGAGCGGGCGGCCCCGCCACTGCCGGACGTGCAGGTCGAGCAGCTCGCGGACGGCCGTCGGCACCTCGTCGGGCGGGGCCGGGCGCACGGTGATGCCGCGGCGGTCGATCCTGCGGAGCCGGGCGCGGGTCTTGCCGGCGGCGCGGCCGGGCAGGCGGGCGAGGACGCCGGACACGTCGGCGTCGGGAAGGTCGAGGCACACCGAGGACGGCGTCCGCCAGGTGCGGCCGGGCCAGTGCCGGGCGAGCCGGTGCGCAGCGGCGCCGGGGCGGACCTCGGGCAGGTCGAGCGCGGCCCAGCCGGAGTCGGCGAGCAGGGCGCGGGCGAGGCGCGGGGCGGCGGCGTCGGCGTGCGCGGGGTCGAGCAGGAGGTCGGTGACGTCGCTCTGCGGCGCGGCGAGCGGGACGAGCACCGGCAGCCCGGCGCGCCGGACGAGCGCGAGCGGGGCCGCGGCGACGAGGCGGCCGCCGCGCCGGACGGTCGCGAGGCGCAGCCGTCCGGGCGTCCCGTACTCGTCCCACCAGGGCCGGATCCACTCGTACGCCTGGAACGGGGTCGCGGTGGGGCAGCGCCGGTACAGGTCGCGGAGGTCGGCGGCGAGGGCGGGCAGCGCGGCGTCGTCGCGGCGGACCTCGGCGGTCCAGCCGGGCGCCTCGGGGCCGCGCGGCGCGGGGACGGCCGCGCCGAGCCGCCGGACCGGGCCGGGCGCCCGCATCAGCGGACCTCCACCGGTTCGGCGGCGGGCGCGGGGACCTCGGGGACGCGGCGGCGGGCGGGGGCGGCGCCGTACCGGCCGCGGCGGCGGTTCGAGCCGCTCAGGGCGGCGGCGGCGAGCCCGGCGAGCAGCGTCCCGGACGCGGTCCCGACGGCGATGTTCAGCGGCGGGTTCGGCGACGTCGGCGCGTCCGGCGGCTGCGCGACGCCCATCAGCGCGACGCGCACGCCGGTGTCGGCGCTGTGCGCCCGGCCGTACCGGACGAGCGCGTCGGCGGCGGAGTTCGCGAACGCGGCGGCGTCCCGCGCGGTGGCGGCGCGGCCGGTGAGCTTGACGAGCGGCGTGTCGGGCGAGGTGGACGCCTGGATGTGCTCGTGCACCTCGCCCGGCGGCGCCTTCGGCAGCGGCCGCCGCGACCAGGCGAGGGTCTCGGGCAGCGGGGCGAGCCGCCCGTACGCCTGCGCGAAGCCGACCGCGCCGCCGCCGGTCTGCCGGTCGCCGTCCTCGACGACCAGGACGAACGCGGTCGCGGTGTAGGTCGGCGGGGTGAACAGCGTGTAGGCGGTGCCGCCGAGCAGGCCGACGAGCCCGAACGCGATGGGCACCGCGTACCGGCGCAGCAGCGCGGCGGCGCGGCGCCGGACGCCCCGGACGAGCGCGGCCGGCGTGCCGGTGCGGCGGGCCGGCTGCTCGACTCCATCACCTTTCGACATGACATGCCCCTTTTCAGGTCGATATGACTTCCCGGGTGGTCGGCGCCCGGTCGGCGCCGCCGGCCGGTCCGCCCGCGTACAGCCGGGCGAGCCGGGCCGCCTGGTCCGCGACGGCGTGGCGGCGGGCGACGGCGGGGGGCACCGCCGCGCGCGCCCGCGCGCCGGACGGCAGGAGGCGGGCCAGCTCCGCGCTCCAGCGGTCCGCGTCCGCGGCGGGGGGCAGCCGCCGCGCGCCCGGGGCCTCGCCGGACGGCAGGTCGTCCAGCGCCGGGCAGGCCGTGTAGAGGACGGGGAGCCCGGCGGCGAGGCCCTCCAGGACGCCGAGGCCGAAGGTCTCCTGGACGGACGGGGCGGCGAGGACGTCCATGGCCGCGAGGGCGCCCGCGACGTCGGCCGTCCCGCCCGCGAGGACCACCCGGTCCGCGACGCCGCGGGCGGCGGCGATGCGGTCGAGCGCGTGCCGCTGCGGGCCGTCGCCGACGACGAGCAGCCGCACGCCCGCGAGCGCGGGGCGCGCGAGGGCGTCGACGAGCAGGTCGAACCGCTTGGTGGGCACGAGGCGTCCGACGGCGCCGACGACCGGTTCGCCGGGTGCGAGGCCGAGCGCGGCGCGGGCCGCGGTCCGGCGGGCGGGGTCGAACGCGAACGCGGCGGCGTCCACGGCGTTCGGGACGACGACGACCCGTTCGGGTGCGACGCCCCACGCGTACAGGCGGCGCGCGACGGTCGGGGAGACCGCGATGGTGAGCGATCCGAGGCGTTCGGTCGCGAGGTAAAGGGCACGGACGCCGCGCGTGGTCCGGCGTCCTTCCAGGTGCCCGTCGCCCAGTGAGTGCTCGGTCGCGATGATGCGGGGCGGCGTCCGCCGGGGGCCGGTCCCCGCGAGGCGCGCGGCGAGCCGCCCGTACACGCACGCCCTGTAGAGGTGCGTGTGGACGACGTCGTAGCGTCCGCGGCGGATCAGCCGGACGAGCCGCGGGAGCGCCGCGAGGTCCCGGTTGCCGCCCATCCCGAGTTCGTGCACGGGCACGCCGGCGGCCGCTATCTCCGCGCCGACCGTCCCGGTCCGCGTCAGCGACACGACCTCGCACGCCACGTCCGGCGGCAGGTGCGGCAGCAGCAGCGCGAGCTGCCGCTCCGCGCCGCCGTGCTCCAGCCCCGTGATGACGTGCAGCACCCGGATCACGCCGCACCCCCGGGCGGGACGCGGCGGGCGGGGGTCATATGCGGCTCCGTTGCAGGAGTTCGTGGCGGAGGACCTTCGCGCGCAGCCGCAGCGGGCCGTCCGCGTCGCCGACGTACGTGCGCGGGAGCGCGTGGCGGGACGCGGCGCCGGGCGCGATGTGGCACGCGTAGCCGTAGCCCGCGGCGCGGACGGCCTCGACCTCGCGCTCGCCCGCGCGGCCGTACGGGTAGGCGAACCCGTTGACCGGGCGGTCGAGGATCTCCTCCAGCGCCGCCTTGCTCTCGGCGAGCTCGACGCGGAGCGCGTCGTCGCCGGCGTCGGGGAGCGGGACGTGCAGCCGGCCGTGCGAGCCGACCTCGACGCCCGCGCCCGCGACCGTCCGGACCTGCTCGGCGGTCATCAGCGGCTTGCGGGGGCCGCGCCCGCCGGGGCCGTCGCTGTCCCACGCGTTGTGCTCGCCGATCCGGCCGGACACGACGAACACGGTCGCGCCGAACCCGTACCGCAGCAGCACCGGGACGGCGCGGGTCGCGAAGTCCGCGTACCCGTCGTCGAAGGTGAGGCCGACGAGCCCGCGGGCGCGTCCGGCGCCGTGCGCGTACAGCAGCTCCTGCATGCCGACGCCGCGCAGGCCGCGCGCCCGCAGCCAGGCGAGCTGGCGCTCGAACCGGCGCGGCGACACGGTGACCAGGTGCGGGTCGTCGTCACGGCGATCGATCGAGTGGTACATCAGCACCAGCGGCGCCCGGCGGGTCCCGCCGGACCGCGGGATCTGCGCCGGGCCCGTCAGGCGGGCCGGTTCGGTCGGCTGTGTCACTGGTCTCCCCCGAGTCGGAACGGCCGCGGCGGGCGGGCCGCGGCCGGATGGTGAACCGTGCGCCGGCCCCGCGGCGGCCCGGCCCGCGCCGGGCGGACCACGGCGCGACGAGGTCGCGGCCGGCGAGGACGAGCAGGAGCGCGAACGCCGCGGCCGTCGCCGGGCCGCCCGCGGCGAGGACGAGCGGTGCGGGCGCGTCCGGTCCGAGCGCGCCGGCGACGGCGTCCGCGGCGAGCCGGCCGGCCGCGCCGGCGCCGACGGCCGCGAGCAGCAGCCGTCCGGTGTCGGCGGCGATGCCGCGCAGCGCGACGGGCGCGACCCGGACCCGCAGCCCGGCGATCAGCAGGACGGCGGCGAGGGTGATCCCGGCGGCGTTCGCGGCGGCGAGCGCGAGCGTCCCGGCGGTGGCGGCGAGCGCCGCGCCGACCGCGGCGGTCACGACGAGCCCGGCGGCCAGCACCCCGGCGGGGCCCCACCGCGGACGGCCGTGCGCGAAGAACGCGCGGGCGGCGAGGCCCACGGCCATGTGGCCCCACAGGCCGACCGCGTACACGCGCATGATGGCGGCGGTGTCGCGGGTGTCGTCGGCGGTGAACTCGCCGTGCTCGAACAGCACCTCGATGACGGCGGGCGCGAACGCGACGAGGAACGCGGTGGCGCACAGCACCATCGCGCCCGCGGCGGCGAGGTCCTGCCGGATGCGGCGGGCGACGCCGCGCACGTCGCCGTCGGCGGAGGCGCGGGCGAGCCGCGGGAACGTCACCGTGACGATCATCAGCGACATGATCATCGGGACCTGGGCGACCTTCTGCGCGTAGTTCAGGTGCGAGATCGCGCCCGCCTCCAGGCCCGAGCCGAGGAACCGCTCCACGAACACCTGCGCCTGCCGCGTCACCGTGTACACGACGACGGGCGCGACGGCCGCGAGGGCGAGGCGCGGCGCGTCCGCGGGGAGCCGCCGCGGGGGCGCGTCCCGCAGGCACCGGACGAACGCGGGCGCCTGCACCGCGACCATCAGGACGCTGCCGGCCGCGACGCCGATCGCGGCGCTGGTGACCCCGGCGGTCCCGGCCAGGACCGCGATCAGCGCGAGGATGCCCACGTTGTAGGCGGCGTAGATCGCGGCGGGCGGGCCGAACCGGTGGTGCGCCCGCAGCGTCGCGCTCATGAACCCGGCGATCCCGAACGTGACGACGGTGACCGCGGTGAGCCGGACGCACAGCACCGCGGGCCCGTGCCCCGGCAGGCCGGGCGCGAGCAGCGCGACGACCGCGGGCGCGGCGAGCGCGAGCGTGACGGTCACGACGGCGAGGACCGCGACCATGCGCGGCAGGGTGCGGCCGACGAACCCGCGCAGCCCGTCCCCCCGGGCGAGCAGCCGGGTCACGACCGGCACCATGAGCAGCGCCATCGCGTCCTCGATGAGCAGCGGCGACACCGTCTCCGGGATCGTCCAGGCGACGAGGAACGCGTCGGTGCCGCGGCTCGCGCCGAACTGGTGCGCCATGACGAGGTCGCGCAGGAACCCGAGGCCGGTGCCGGCGGCGACGAGCGCCCCCGACAGCGCCGCCGCGCGCCCCACGGACCCGTCCGCCCCGGCCGTCCCGGCCCTGCCGGACCGGCCGGTCGTCCCGCCGAACCCGGGGCCCCGCGTCCCCTTCGCGGTGCGCGCGGTGGCGGTCATGGCGCCCCGCCGGGCGCGTGGGCGGCCGGCCGGTGGACGCGGAAGCCGTGCCGGTCGACGAGGGCGGGGGCGGGGCGGCGCGGGCCGAGGGCGCGGGCGGCGGCGACGCCGAGCAGGACCGCGGTGAGCACGGTCGTCGGCCCGCCGAGGTCGGAGTAGCAGAAGTTCGTCAGCAGGAACGCCATGGCGCCCGCGGCGGCGAGCCAGAGCGGGTCGCGGGGGCGGCGGCGCAGCCACAGGCCCCGGACGACCGCCGCGAGCATCAGCGCGAACCCGGCGAGGCCCACGAGGCCCTGCTCGGCGAGGACCAGCAGGTACTGGTTGTGCGGCGACAGCAGCGACTGCCGCACGTACCCGTTGACGGGGTCGTGGGTCTCGCTGCCCGACGACAGCTCGATCCCCGCGTAGGTGTCGCGGTACTCCGCGAAGTTCTTCACGCCGACGCCGGTGAGCGGGTCGTCCCGCCACATCCCCTGGGCGGCGGACCACAGGTGGTACCGGTCGTTCACCGACCGGTCCGGTTCGGTGACGGACCCCACCATGGACCGCGCGCGCGCCGTCACGGCGGACGAGTCGCCGCCCGTGAACACCCCGAACAGCAGCACCAGCGCCGCGCCGCACGCGACGGCGCGCACCGCGAGCCGGCGGTCGAACAGGACGAGCATCAGCACGACCGCGGCGCCGAGCGCCAGCCACGTCCCGCGGCTGAGCGCGAGGACGAGCGCCGCACCGAGCACGGCCAGCCCGCCGAGCGCGGCGGGCACGGTGCCGCGGGACCGCCGGACGCCCGCGAGCAGGTACGCCGTCGCCAGCACGAACGCGAACGCGGCGACGACCGACATCGCCATGACGTCGACCGCGCCGAACGTGCCGACGGCGCGGATGTTGGCGCCGCCGATCGACGCGCCGTTGCCGGTGGCCGCCTGCCAGATCCCGTACCCGGCCTCCGCGAGCCCGAGGCCGAGCACCGCGCCGCAGACGATGCCGAGGTCGCGGCGGTCCCGGCACACCAGGACGACCGCGAGCGGCACCAGCACGAAGATCTGCAGGTCGCGGAGGTACCCGGGCAGGCTCGCCGCGATGTCGGACGAGCAGACGGTGGTGACGCCGAGCGTCGCGACCAGCGGCCCGAACGCGAGCAGCGCCGCGCGCGGCACGCGCGTCCGGCCCCGCACGACCAGGATCGCGGCGGCCGCCATGAGCACGACGCTCGCGACGTCGCCCGCGGTGACCTCGACGCCGGAGCCGAACGCCGGGCCGACCTGCGGGACGCCGACGCAGGCGACGGTGGCCGCCGCGATCCAGCTCGGGCGCCCCCGCCACGCCTCCGTCATCCGGAGTCCCTCCCGAGGACGGCCCGGACGGTCAGCAGCAGGATCTTGAGGTCGGCGCCGAACGACCAGTGGTCGATGTAGTGGTTGTCCAGGCGCGCGCGCAGTTCGATGGACGTGTCGCCCCGGAATCCGTGCACCTGCGCCCAGCCGGTCATGCCGACGGGGACGCGGTGCCGCAGCAGGTAGCCGGGGCAGGTGCGGGAGAACTGCTCCACGAAGTGGGGGCGTTCCGGGCGCGGGCCGACGAGGCTCATGTCGCCGCGCACGACGTTCCACAGCTGCGGCAGCTCGTCCAGGGACGTGTCGCGCAGGAACCGGCCGACCGGGCCCATGCGGCGATCGCCCCGCACGGTCCAGCGGGTGTCGGCCTCCTGCTCGTCCGCCGGCTTCAGCGTGCGGAACTTCAGCAGCACGAACTCCTCGCCGCCGAGCCCGATCCGCCGCTGCCGGAACAGCACGCCGGGCCCGCCCTCCAGCCGCACCGCGACCGCGCACGCCGCGAGCAGCGGCGCCGCCAGGAGCAGCAGGGCGGCCGCGACGGACACGTCCAGCAGCCGCTTCGCGTACCGGCGGGCGGGGTCGCGCAGCCGCCAGTCCACGCGGGCGCACGGCAGCCCGGCGAGGTACTCGCGGCGGCCCGGCTCGACCGGGACGACCGCCGCCGGGGGCTGCACGAGCAGCGTCTCGCAGGGGAGGCCGAACGACAGCCGCAGGACGGAGTCGAGCTGCTCGGGCGCGACGTCCTCGGCGACGACGATCAGGGTGCCGACGCCGTGCTTGTCGACGAGCACCGGCACGTCGGCGATGTCGCCGAGCACGGGCGGCACCGGCTCGGCGGGCAGCCCGGCGGCGACCTGGCCGACCGGGGCGAGCCCGAACTCGCCGCGCGCCCGCAGCAGCTCGACGAGCCGCCCGGACGTGCCGCCGACCCCGACGACCAGGGCGGGACGGGACCGGGAGCGGCGGCACCGGTAGACGCGGGCCGCGCCGTTCGCGAGCGCGCGGGACGCGACCGGGACGGCCGCGGCGAGCGCCAGCAGCCGCAGCCAGGCGACCGGGCCGGCCGCGAGCAGCACCGCGGCGACCGTCCCCACCAGCAGTGCGCGGACCAGCAGCCCCCGCAGGTCGGTCAGCAGCGACGGGCCGCGCCGCGCCCGGTACAGCCCGCCGCCCGCGTTCAGCGCGATGACGGCCGCGGCGGCCGCGGCGGGCAGCGCGCGGTCCGGCCGCCCGGGCTGCGCGGCCGTGACCGCGGCCGCCATCGCCCAGCCGTCGGCGGCGGCGAGGCACACCGGGTAGAGGGCCGGCAGCAGGCGCGGGCCGCGCGTCCGGCGGCGGTACGGGACCGGCGGCGTGCCGGGGGCGGGCGCCGCGGCGCCGCCGGGGGCGGCGAGGTCCGCGCGGGCCCCGGAGTCGATGGCACTCATCTCGCAAGTCCCTCCATGCCGAAGACTCACCCATGCCGGCCTCGCCGGGCGTCCTGACGGGCCCGCGTCCGCGCGTCCCCTCCGCCGCTGACGCGGACGTCCGCGCAGGTGGCCACGGTTCAGCTTCGCAGGGCGGATCGGCATGGACCGCCGCCTTTTAACAAGGCGCTCCCCACTCTTGAGCAGAAGATCGAGTTCCGCCCCTGACCTGCGTAAATGCCGAAAATTCGCACCTGTTCCCCGAAGTTCCCCGGAAACGCCGGGCGGTCTTCGGGAAATACCTGTTGACGGGCGAACCCGAGCGGGAGAATCGGCGTCACAGATCATCACTCGATCCCCCTGACAAGAGGAGAACGGTGCGAGGCAAGACGGCCATGGCCATGGCGCTGGTCCTCGGACTGGCGACGGCGTGCGGCGGCGGGGGCGGGGGCGGCGTCGCCCCCGCGAAGACCGCGGCCGCCGCCCCGACGGTAACGATCACCCCGGCGAACGGCGACGCGCGCGCCCGCCCGGACCAGGGGGTCGTCGTCAAGGCGTCCGGCGGGACGCTCGGCACGGTCGCCGTGACCCTCAAGGGCAAGCCGGTGCCGGGCGCGCTGTCCGCCGACAAGACGACGTGGCGGTCGTCCTGGACGCTCGCGCCCGGCGGGAGCTACCGGGTGCAGGCCACGGCGACGTCGCCGCAGGGGCGGACGGCGACCGCGGCCAGCGCCTTCCGCACCACGACCGCGGTCGCCGCCACCCGGATCAGCAACGTGGTGCCGAGCGCGGGCGAGACCGTCGGTACCGGCATGCCGATCTTCATCCAGTTCACCAAGGACGTCCCCGAGCGGGCCAAGCCGCTGATCGAGAAGAGCATCGAGCTGTCGTCGACGAAGCCGACCGTCGGCTCATGGCGCTGGCTCGACAAGGGCCACTCCTTCAACGGCCTCCCGTCCCTGGTGTTCCGCCCGAAGAAGCCGTGGGCGCCGAACCAGGAGGTGTCGGTCACCGTCCACTACGCGGGCCTGAAGATCGGCGACGACGTGTTCGGCGCCAAGGACGTCACCCGCCGCTTCAAGATCGGTGACTCGCACGTCGTCGACATCAACGCGAAGACGCACGAGCTCGTCGTCCGGGAGAACGGCAGGACGGTCCGGAGCTGGGGCGTCAGCCTCGGCTCCGGCGGCGACGTGTGGGCCGACGGCGTCGACCACCTGCTCACCACCAGCGGCGTCCACCTCACCATGGACCGCAGCCGCATGGAGCGGATGGTGTCCCCCGGCAAGAAGAAGGGCGACCCCGGCTACTACGACGAGCAGGTCCCGTGGGCGACCCGCATCTCCAACAGCGGCGAGTACATCCACGAGAACACGTCCGACCCGGCCTGCCTCGGCAACCGCAACTGCAGCCACGGCTGCGTCCGGTCGCCCGCCCAGGACGCCAAGTGGCTCTACCACTGGTCGTACCGGGGCGACATCGTCAACATCACCGGCACCGCGCGGAAGCTCGACTGGTGGAACGGCTGGGGCTACTGGGAGGTCCCGTTCGGCAAGTGGTCGAACACCACCGACCGCGCGCCCGTGACGACGTCCCCGCTCAGGTCCTGACCTCCGCGGCGTCCGCCGGGGCCCCGTCCCGCGGCCGCCCGCCGTCCGCCGCGGGGCGGGACGCGGGGATGAGGGCGGTCGCGACGAGGCCGATGACGACGCAGGCCGCGGCGGCGTAGGAGCAGAGCGCGACGCCGTCGGCCATCGCGGCCCGCGCCGCGTCCGCGACCGGCGCCGTCTCGGGCCGTCCGGCCAGCGCCCCGATCGCGGCGCCGGCGGAGTCGGTGACGGCGCCGGCGTGGGCGTCCGCCGCCCCGTCGGGGACGCCGTCGGCGGTGAGCCGGTCGCGGATCCGGGCGCCGAGCGCGGTGAAGAACAGGGTGGTCAGCAGGGCGATGCCGAGCGCGAACCCGAGCTCGCGGAACGCGCTCTGCACGCCGGACGCCTGCCCCGCGCTGCGCGGCGGGACGTCCGCGAGCACCACGTTCGTGACCTGCGCCGTCGCGAACCCGACGCCGACGCCGTAGCCGAACAGGGCGAGCGCGACCGGCCACCACGAGCTGTCCGGGGACGCGACGAGCCCGAGCGCCGCCAGCCCGGCGACCTCCAGCGCCAGCCCCAGCCGGACCTGGCCGAGCGGCGACACCGGCATGCCGAACGCGGCGCCGCTCGCGCAGAAGCTGCCCGCCGCCAGCGGGACGAGCGCGAGCCCCGCCTCCAGCGCGCTGTACCCGAGGGTGAACTGGAGCCACAGCGGCAGCACCGCCAGGACCCCGAACTCGCCCATGCCGATGATCAGCGTGACGACGTTGCCGTTGCGGAACGACGCGATGGAGAACAGCCGCACGTCCATCAGCGCCCGCCCGGCGTCGCCGCGCCGCACCAGCCGCACCTGCCGGCGGACGAACGCGGCGAGCAGCAGGACCGCCAGGAGGAGCGCGGCGAAGGCGGGCGACGGTCCGGCGCCCCAGGTCGCGCCGGGGAGCTCCAGCGGCCGGACGCTCGCGAACCAGCCGTAGTGGCGGCCCTCGACGAGCCCGAACGCGAGCAGCCCGAGCCCGAGCACGGACAGGACGGCGCCCGCCGCGTCGATCCGGCCGCCGGCGCGGGGCGACGGCGCGAAGAACAGCAGCGCGCCCGCGCACAGCAGCGCGGTGAGCGGCACGTTGATCCCGAACGCCCAGCGCCAGGACGCCTGCTCGGTGAGCCACCCGCCGAGGACGGGGCCGAGCGCCGACGCGGCGCCGATCGTCGACCCCCAGACGGCGAAGGCGCGGCCGCGCGCCGCGCCGGTGAAGGTCGCGTTGAGCAGGGACAGCGACGTCGGCAGGATCATCGCCGCGCCGGCGCCCTGCAGGAACCGCGCGGCGACGAGCAGGCCGCCGTCCGGTGCGACGCCGGCGAGCACGCTGGTCGCGCCGAACGCGACGAGCCCGGCGACGAACACCCGGCGGGCGCCGACGATGTCGGCGACGCGCCCGGCGAGCAGCAGGAACGCCGCGAAGACGATCGCGTACGACTCCTGCGTCCACTGCGCCTCGGCGGAGCCGATCCCGAGGTCCTCGATGACCGACGGGACGATCACGTTGACGATCGTGGCGTCGACCACGATCAGCGCGACGCCGAGCGAGATCGTCACCAGCCCGAGCGCGCGCCCTAGGGAAGAGGGTTCGGACACCCTGAATACCTCCATGGTGAAGTATCTTTATGATGGAGTTACTTCACGAGGAAGGTAGAGTTGGGCACGACCGGTTGTCAACGCGAACGGGAGGACCGGATGGAACACGCGGACCGCGACGCCGTCGCCGACCAGCGGAAACGCCTCGTCGAGGGGCTGCGGGCCTACGGTGCGGAGTTCACCGAACTGGGCCGCCGCTTCGCCACCGTCCTCGGCGTCCACGCCACCGACGCGTTCGCGCTGCTGGAGATCGCCTCCGCCGAGCAGCGCGGCGCCCCGCTCTCCCCCGCGCTCCTCGGCCGCCGCATCGCGCTGTCGTCCGGCGCCATGACCGCCCTGCTCAACCGCCTGGAGGAGGGCGGCCACATCACCCGCACCCGCGAGCGGGCCGACCGCCGGATCGTCACGCTGCGCATCGGCGAGCACGCCCGCACGATCGCCGAGGACTTCTTCGGCCCCGTCAACGCGCGCGAGGACGCCGTCCTGGCCGACTACCCGCCCGGCGTCCTCGCCGAGTTCGAGACCCTCCTGACCCGCCTCCGCACCGCCATGGACCCCGACACCCCCGAATGACCGCCTCCCACGGCCCGGCGGCGGGGCGGGGCGGTCAGCGGAGGGGGTCGAAGTGGGCCAGTTCGGACGGGGGGCGGCCCGTCGTGATCGTGTCCGCGAGGAGGCGGCCGGTGGCGGGGCCCAGGGTGATGCCCCACATGCCGTGGCCGCCGCCGACGAACACGCGCGGCGAGCGGGTCGCGCCGATGAGCGGCAGGCCGTCCCGCGTGCACGGGCGGGACCCGACCCACTCGTCCCGCCGGTCGTCCAGGCCGACGCCGCGCAGCATCGGGCGCGCCGCCTCCACGATCGCCCGGACCCGGCGGGGGTCGAGCGCCGCGTCCGGGCGGCGGAACTCCATCATCCCCGCGACGCGCAGCCGGTCGCCCAGCGGCGTGCACGCGACGCGCTGCGCCGGGAGGTACACCGGGCCGGACGGCGCCTCCGACACCGGCACGCTGAAGCTGTAGCCGCGGCCCGCCTGGACGAGCGCGCGGACGCCGAACCGGCGCGCGAGCCCGCCGAGCCACACGCCGCTCGCGACCACCGCCGCGTCGAACGCCTCCCCCTGGACGGCCACGCCGCCGGGGCCGTCGTGCAGGTCGCCGACGGGCGTCCCGGTGCGGATGTCGCCGCCGCGGGCCCGCACGGCGGCGGCGAGGGCGTGCACGAACCGCCCGGGGTCGATGTAGCGCTGGCCGCGCAGCAGGATCGCCGCGCCGATCCGGTCCGACAGCAGCGGCTCCAGCTTCCGGGCCTCGTCGCCGTCGAGCGCCTCGTACTCCAGCCCCTGGCCGGCCGCCCGGATGTGCTCGACCTCCTCCAGCAGGACGCGGCGCTCGGCGGCCGTCCGGTACGCGGCGACGAACGTGGCGGCGTCCCGCGTCTCGGCCTCGACGCCGCCCTCGACCAGGGCGTCGAAGCTCGGCAGCGCCAGCCGGTTGATCGGCACCAGCGCCTCCATCGCGCGCCGCCACCGCGCGGCCGTGCTGTGCCGCGCGAACCCGGCGAGGAACCGCAGCAGCCGCGGGTCCGCGCTCGGCGGCACGTACACCGGCGACGACGGGCTGAGCACCGCGCGGACCCCGTACCGCAGGACGGCCGGTTCCGGCAGCGGCGTCGCGAGCCCCGGCGTCAGCCAGCCCGCGTTGCCCCACGACGCGCCCGCCGCGACGTCCCCCCGGTCGAACACGGTCACGTCCACGCCGCGCTCCTGCAGGAACCACGCCGTGGACAGGCCGACCATCCCGGCGCCCACGACGGCGACACGGCGCGTTTCACCGGACACGTTCGCGACCATCCCACGTTCCTCTCTGCGGCGGTCCTCTCACCTCCGATGGTGGGACGGCGCGGCGGCCGCGGCCTCGTCCGATCCGGGCAATCGGGCGCGCACGCCTTGTGCGATTCGCACAATCGGTCGGTAACACTGGGGGTATGGCGATCAGCGTGGCGGACCTTGCCGGATCCCTCGGGCCGAGCCTGCTCCGGGTGCTCACCGAGGGCCGCGCCGGGCCGGTGGACGACGTCGTCCTCGCCGAACCGGGCGAGCCCGCCGGGCAGCCCGGCGACCTGGTCCTCGGCATCGGCCTGCACTCGGCGGCGGCCGCGGTCGCGCTGCTGGAGCGGGCCGACGCCGCGGGCGCCGCCGCCGTCGCCGTGAAGGCCCCGCTCGCCGCGGCGGCCGCGCCCGCCGCGCGGACCCGGGCGCCCGCGCTCGTCGAGCTCCAGCCGGACGCCTCGTGGGCGCACCTCGTGTGGCTCGTCCGCGGGGCCGTCGACCGGGCGGGCGCCCCGCTGCCCGGCTCGCCGGGCGCGCACGACGACCTGTTCGCGCTCGCCGACGCCGCCGCGGAGATCGCGGGCGCCCCGGTCACCGTGGAGGACGCCCGGTCGCGCGTCCTCGCCTACTCGGGGCTGCAGGACGCGACCGACCCCGCCCGGGTCTCGACGATCGTGGGCCGCCGCGTCCCGCCGCAGGTCACCGCGCATCTGCGCGCCTGCGGGGTGTTCCGGAAGATGGCCGGGTCGAGCGACCCCATCGCCGTCCCCGCGGGGCCCGACGGGATGCTGCCGCGGCTGGTCGTCCCGGTCCGCGCGGGCGGCGAGTGGCTCGGCTCGATCTGGGCGGTCGCCCGCACCCCCATCCCGGACGCGCGGGTCCGGCGGCTCACCGAGCTGGCGTCCGTCCTCGCCCTGCACCTGCTGCGGCTGCGCGCCGACGCGGAGGTCGCGCGGCGGGTGTCGGCGGAGCACCTGCGGGCGGCGCTGCGGGACGGCTCGCCGCTCGCGGTGCCCGACCCGCCGCCGTGGCGGGTCGCGATCCTCGGCGCCCGCGGCGGCGGCGACGCGCGGCGGGCGCTCGACCTGTGGGAGGCGATCGCCCGCCGGTTCGGCTGGCGCCGCCCGCTGCTCACCGACCTCGACGGCGCGCTGCACGCCGTCCTCACGGCCGGGCCGGGCGGCCGCGCGCGGGAGCCGGGGTCGCCGCCGTGGCTGGCGGACGTCCTCGCCCGCGTGCGCGACCCGGACCTGTACGCGGCGATCGGCGGCCCCGCCGCCGCCCCGGCCGACCTGCCCCGGTCCCGGGCCGAGGCCGCCGAACTGGACGGGCTCGCGGCGTCCGGGCGGCTCGCGGCGGCGGGCACCGTCCTGCTGGAGGACGCGTGGGACGCCGTCGTCGTCGAGCGCGCGCGCAGGGCGGTCGGGCCGGACGTCCTCGGCAGCCCCCTGCGGGCCCTCCGCGAGCACGACGCGGAGCACGGCACGTCCTACCTGCCGACGCTGGCCGCCTGGCTCGACCACTTCGGCGACCCGAAGGGCGCGGCGGCCGAACTCCGGATCCACCCGAACACGCTGCGGTACCGCCTGCGCCGCATGGCCGACACGGCGCCCCTCGACCTCGCGTCCTCCCGGGTGCGGCTGGCCCTCCGCCTCCAACTCGCCGCCCTCCCGGACGCCGCCGGACGGGCGTGACGGCGGCCCGGCGCGCGTCCGGGAGCCGGGCGTCCAGAGGCGGGCGTCCGGTCAGGCGGAGGAGGAGCGGCGGCCCGTGCGGCGCGTCCGGGCGTTGCGGGTCCGCCGCTCGCACTTCGCCATCAGCAGGCTCAGCCGCTCCGCGCCCGGTGGCGCGGCGGTGCGGCATTCCGCCCGGTCGAACGGGGCGTCCGCCGGACGGACGGTGTGGCCGCGGTCGGCGTGCGCGGTGAAGACGTACGCGTCGACGGGCCGGGCCAGCGGGACCGGCGGGACCTGGGCCGACGGGAAGATGTGCGCCAGGGCGGACAGCAGGTCGAGGACGTCGTCCCACGCGCTGCGGAGGGTGTACTTGATCGCGATCTTGAATTCGCTGCCGAGGCTCCACGAGCGCCGGACTATGGGCGCCTCCGTCCCGGCCCCGGCCTCTTCGTCTCCCATCAGATAGACGGGCCTGCTGTGGAAGCGGGTGCGGTATTTACCTGTCTTCACGTCCGTGTATCCCTGGAGCTTCCCGGTCGCGTCGACCGTCGCTCCGAAGTCCGGCGGCCGGACGGGCAGGAGGCGGGTGTTCAGGGAGACGCGGCCCTCGGCGGCGGGCCCGGGGTTCGGCAGGTCGTCGGCCGTCCCCGCGGAGAACGAGCCGCCGAGGCCGACGCCGGCCTCGAACGAGAACGCCGCGCCGCCGTCCGTGGTGACGATCCGGAGACCTCCGCCGATGCCGCGGTAGAACGTGAACTTCAGCTCCGAGCCCTGCACCTTCCCCAGCATGCCCATCGCCTGGGGAGGGGGCGGGGGCCGGTGCTCGGGCACCTCGGCCGGCTCCGGGACGTCCGCGGAGAGGCGCTCGGAGACGCAGCCGCGGGCGGGCGCCGGTTCGACGACGCGCGCGAGCGGCTGGGACGCGGGGCTCGACAGCACCGCGATCAGCGCGAGGATCTGGACGCACGCGCCGCATATGACTCCCCCCATGTGCGTGCTTCCACTCCTCCGGGCGCGTGGACGGACACCGGCGCCGGAACGGATCGGCCCTCCCCGACGGCAGTGACGACATGTCGCACGTTATAGCACAATGGAGTCGCTTGATTACAAAACGTGACCAAGAGTCTGTAGGTCAATATGGACGACTCCCCCCGTTCAGGGCAGGCGGAGAGCGGCGGGCGCCCCGGCCGGGACGGACGGCGCGCGCGGCGCGACGCGGTCGACGCGCCGGTACGGCCCGCCGGGCGCGGGACGCGGGTCGTCCTCGCCGCGGTTCGGCCAGAACGACATCGCCCGCTCGGCCATCGCGGTGATGGTGAGGGACGGGTTGACGCCCAGGTTCGCGGTGACGGCGGAACCGTCGACGATGTGCAGGCCGGGGTGGCCGTGGACCCGGTGGTAGGGGTCGATGACGCCGGTCTCGGGGGTCTCGCCGATGGTGCAGCCGCCGATGAAGTGCGCCGTCGTCGGGATGTCGAACAGGTCGAACCACGTCCCGCCCGGGGTCGCGTCGAGCTCCTCGGCGAGCATCCGGACGGCCTTGTGTGCGATGGGGATCCACGTGGGGTTCGGCGCGCCCTCGCCCTGCCGCGCGACGAGGCGGCCGCGCCGCTCGGTGACGGTGATGGAGTTGTCGGCGGTCTGCATCACGAGGGCGATGACCGTGCGGTTCGCCCAGTCCTTCAGCGAGAGCCCCCGCAGGATGAGCGTCGGGTGCCGCAGGGCCAGCCCCGCGAACTTCAGCCAGCGCGGCGCCCGCCCGCCGCCGTCGACGAGCAGCGTCCGGATCAGCCCCATCAGGTTGTTGCCGGTGCCGTAGCGGGTCGGCTCGATGTGGGTGGCGTCGTCGGGATGGAACGACGAGGTGATCGCGAGGCCGGTGCCGTGGTCGACGTCCCCCGGGCGGTGCCGGCCGGTCAGGCGCTCGACGCCGAGCAGCGCCTCGGAGTTCGTGCGGGTCAGCTCGCCGAGCCGCGCGGACAGGTGCGGCAGGCGGCCCGCGCCGCGCATCCGGTGCAGCAGCGTCTGCGTGCCGTGGGTCCCGGCGGCGAGGACGACCTGCTCGGCGGTGATCGTCCGCCGGTGGCGCCGCAGGAACCCGGTGCGCCGGATCGTCACCCGGTAGCCGCCGGACGCGACGGGGTCCAGCGCGGTCACCATGGTGTCCGGGACGACCCGGACGCCCGCCTTCTCCGCGAGGTACAGGTAGTTCTTCGTCAGCATGTTCTTCGCGCCGACACGGCAGCCGATCATGCACGAGCCGCACGCGGTGCACGTCGTCCGCCGGGGGCCCGCGCCGCCGAAGTACGGGTCGTCGTGCGTCACCCCGCCCCGCGGCGCCCCGTCCTGCGGCGCCCCGTCCGGTGCCGTCCCGTCCTGTGCCGTCGTGCCCTCGTCCCCGAAGAACACCCCGACCGGGACCGGGTGGTAGGTGTCGCCGGCGCCCATCCGGTCCGCGACCCGCTGGACCGCCTCGTCCGCGGGCGTGACCAGCGGGTTCGTCACGACGCCGAGCATCCGCCGGGCCTGGTCGTAGTGCGGCGCCAGCTCGTCCCGCCAGTCGGTGATGCGGCCCCACGCCTTGTCGGTGAAGAAGGGGCTCGGCGGCTCGTACAGCGTGTTGGCGTAGACGAGCGAGCCGCCGCCGACGCCCGCGCCCGCGAGGACGAGCACGCCCGCCTTCCCCCCGACGCGGTGCATCCGCTGGATGCCGCGCAGGCCGAGCCGCGGCATCCACAGGTACCTCGGCAGCCGCCAGGACGTCTTCGGCAGCGAGTCCTCGTCGAACCGGCGGCCCGCCTCGAGCACCGCGACGCGGTACCCCTTCTCGGCGAGCCGCAGCGCCGCGACGCTGCCGCCGAACCCCGAGCCGACGACGATGACGTCGAAGTCGAACGCCTTGCGGGCCATCCGCACCACCTCGTCCCCACACGCAACGGAGTCCCGACTATCGACCCGCGCGCCCGCCCGCACCACGAAGCCGGACACGCGATTCGGCGGGGCACTTGTCACCGCGTTGACAACCCCTCCGCGACCGGCCGGACACGCTGGACGAACGCCGCCCGGGGGCCTCACCGCGGACGTCCGCCCGTTGTCACGCGCATGACAAGGCGGGGGCGGCGATCCTGCGCGACGTGACAAAGCCGCCCCCCGCCGGGCGGCGCATAATGACCGGATTGCACGCAGTGTCCAGCCGGATCGGCCACCGATCGGGTCCCACCCTGCCGAGAGGAACCACCCGTGAACCGACGTCATCTCGCGGCCCTGCTGCTGGTCCCCGCGCTCGCCCTCACGGGGTGCGGCGGGGAGGACGACTCCGGCGGCGGGTCGTCCGCGCAGACCCCCGCGGCCGGGGCGCCGTCCGGGCCGGGGGCCGGGCAGCCCGGCGGCGACGGCGGCGCGGGCGGCGGCCAGGGCGGGACGGGCGCGGGCCAGGGCGGCGGCGCCGGTTCCGGCGGCGCGAACGGCTCCGGGGGCGCGGGCGGCGCGGGCGGCTCCGGCGGCGGCGGGACCGCGAACGGCGCCCCCACCGGACCGCCACCGGCCGCCGTGAACGCCTTCACCAAGTGCATGCGCGACAAGGGCGTCGACATCCCCGCCGACATCCGCCAGTGGCAGCCGCCCGCGACGCCGTCCGGCGACATGCAGCGCGCGATGGCCGTCTGCATGCAGGTCATGGCGTCCGCCGCCCCGCGCGGCTGACGTCCGCGCCCGACGCGCCCCGCGGGCGACGCCGACCGCGCGCGGGGCTCAGCCGCAGACCGTCCGGTAGGGGACGTCGGGGACGTAGCGGCGCCACTCGGCCTCGGTGAGGTCGCCGCCGGCCCGGTCGCAGATCTCCCGCACGGCGTCCGCCGGGTCGAGCGAGGTCTCCCGCACCGTGCCGTCCGTCCCGGCGGTGAGCAGGCGCGCGCCGCCGTCGCGGAACGCCAGGTCGAGCAGCGGGCCGTTGTGGAGCGGGATCAAGCCGGTCAGCGGACGGCGGGTCTCTACGTCCCACAGGCGCACGCGCCCCTTGGAGTCGCCCGTGACGAGGAACCGGCCGTCCGGGGTGAAGGACATCAGCACGATGCCCTGGTCGTCCAGGGGGAAGCCGGGCTCCAGCATCCGCCCGCTCTCCATGTCGAACAGCCGTACCGCCGCGGGACCGTGGTAGGCGAGCAGGCGGCCGTCCGGGCTCTGCGCGGAGACGCCGCCCCAGGGGCTCTCGAAGAGGTCGCGGCGCTTCCCGCCCGGCACGGTCACGAGGTGGACGTCCTCGGACGTCTGGACGATGATCGCCTCGCCGTCGGGCCGCATGAGCGCCATCCCCCAGTCGCCTTCGGCGGGGGATCGGAGCAGCAGGCGCCCGCTGGGCAGCTCCCGGATCAGGGTGGTCCGCCCGCCGTCGACCGTGTAGGCGACGCGCTCGCCGTCGCGGCCGAACGACACGCTGCTGCTCGGCGACGGCCCCTCGCCGGTGTAGGCGGGCCCCAGCGTCCGGGTCGCCCGCCCCGTCTCCGGATCCAGGAACCGCAGGCCGCTCGGCAGGTGGCTGTCGACCACGGTGCGCCCGTCCGGGGTGAACCGGACGAGCAGGTCCGGCTCGGCCCCCGTGACCTTGTTCGGGACGGGCGGGCCGACCGGCTCGCCGGTGTCGAGGTTCCAGGTGCGGACGGACGACCTGTCGCGCCGGGCGAACAGGCGCCCGTCCGGGCTGAACGCGCCTCGGTGGTCGTCCTCCGAGGCCGCGGGGTACGTCAGCACCGCCTCCGGCCGGGTGTGCCGGGACACGTCGAACACCCGCAGCCAGGAGCCCTGCGCGTCACCGTCCACGACGACGAGCGTGCGGTCGCCCGGCCCGAACGCGGCCTGCCCCGCCTTCGCGTCGCGGGCGAACGTCTCCACCATCCCGTCCGTCCGCCACATGCGCACGCCGTCCTCGGGGCTGTTGCCGAGGAGGAACCGGCCATCGGCGTTGAACGCGAGCGAGACGACGCCGCCGAGCGTCCCGGTGATGCGCCCGTCCGTCATGTGCATGTGCTCCCGGCCCGTGGCGGCGTCCCAGAGGCCCACCTCGCCCTGACCGTAGGCGAGGGCGACCGTCCGGCCGTCCCTGGTGAACGCGGGCGCCACGAACTCCTCCCCCGGCTCGCCTTCCAGGAGCGGTTCGAAGATCTCGATGGTGCTCAGCCGGCGGCGTTCCGGCAGGTCCCAGACCTCGACGTGCGTCGCGTCGGTGACGATCGCCGCGCGGCGGCCGTCGGCGCTGACCCCGGCTTGCAGCCCGCCCGGCGGGCCGGGCACCGGCTCCCCGGCCCGCAGGTCCCACAGGCGCACCGGGTCGGGGCCCTCCAGGGCCTTGCTCACGCCGATCCCGCGGGTGGGCAACCGGTGGATCAGCGCGGGGACGGGCTCGCCCGCCGCGCGTCCTTTCTCCAGGTCCCAGAGCGTCGTGCTCGCACCGGTCCAGATGACGGCGAGGCCGCCGTCCGGGCTCGCGGCCACCAGACCGTGCCCGTCGGGCGCCCCGGTGAGGTCGATGCGGTGCTTCCGCAGCGACGGGACGTCCAGGAACTCGGCGAAGCCGGCGTCGCTGTAGTCATGGTGCAGGATCCTCTGACCGTCGGCGCCGAGGAGCAGGGCCCTGGTGCGGACGCCCGGAGCGGGAAGCTCCCGCACCGCCACGTCCTGCTGGAACCGGGCCGCCAGAACCGGCCCGCGCGCGTCGTTGATCTCCGCGAGGCGCCAGGCCGCCGCGCTCAGCAGCATCGCGGCGCGCGGGTCGTCCGTGCGGACGGCGTCCGCGCGCGCCGCGACGGACCGCGCCCACGCCGCGTTGCGCTGGCGTTCGATGGCGCGGCGCTGGTTCTCGATGACGCCGACGGCGATCAGCGACAGCACGAGGAACACGGCCGTCGCGGCGGCGGCGGCGCGGCGCGCGTGCGCCCGCCGCCGCTCCCGCGCCCGGCTCGCGGCGAGGAAGTCCTGCGCCCGCCCGCCGAGCCCGACCCGGGTCCGCTGCGTGGTGGCGAACCGCGCGGTCGAGGCGAGCGCGGTGCCCTGCAGCAGGTCGCCGGGCTTGCGGCCGTGCTCGTCCCAGAGGCGCGCTCCGCGGGCCAGCTCGTCGCGGACGCGCAGTCCCTCGCGGTCGTCGGCGATCCAGCCGCGCAGGCGGGGCCAGGTGTGCGGGAGGGCGGGCGTCGCGAGGGAGCACTCCTCCCCGTCGATCGCGATCAGCCCGGCCGCGGTGAAGACCCCGAGGATCCGGTCGAGCGCGGCGGCGGAGCCGGGCGGTCCCGCCGCGCGCAGCTCCGCGCGCGGGACCGGGCGCGGCTCGCCGTCGGCGCCGACGAGGCCGAGCAGCAGCAGCGGGACGAGCGGACGGTCGTCCTCGGCGACGTCGAGGCACGCGCGTTCGGCGCGGTCGTGCAGGGACGGGTCCGGCGCGTGCGACTCCGGCGGCCGGACGGCCGCGGCGATCCGGCTGCCCTCGCCCAGCATCGCCGCCGCGTCGGCGCCGCCGGTCAGGGCGAGCAGCAGTTCCGGGGCGGTCGGCCGGTCGTCCGGTGCGACCGACAGCGCCCGCCGGACGAGCGCGCGGAGCGGCTCGCCGAGGCCGTCCAGGTCGAGGTCGTCCGCGAGGATCCGCCGCAGCGAGGCGGGGAAGTCCGGCGCGCCGAACGGGGACCGGCCGGTCGCGGCGAAGACGACGGCGACGCCCCAGGCGAACACGTCGGCGGCGGGGGTGGCGCGCTCGCCGCGCAGGACCTCGGGGGCGGTGTAGCCGGGGGTGCCGATGACGCCCTCGGCCGCGGTGAGCGTCATGTCGTCCGTGCGCGCGATCCCGAAGTCGATGAGCCGGGGCCCCTCCGGGCCGATCAGCACGTTGCCCGGTTTGAGGTCGCGGTGGACGACGCCGGACTGGTGGATGGCGGTCAGCGCCGTGGCGACGCCGGTCGCCAGCCACAGCAGCTCGTCCCCGCCGTACGTGCCGCTCTCCCGGACGACCTCGCGCAGGCTGGGGCCCTCGATGAACTCGCTGACGATGTACGGGCGCGGGCCGTCCAGGTCCGCGGCGACGATGCGGGCCGTGCAGAACGACGCGGCGCGGCGGGCCGCGGCGACCTCCCGGCCCGCCTGCGCGCGCAGTTCCGGGCTCCCGGAGACCCGCTCGTGGAACGCCTTGAGCGCGACCCGCCCGCCGGACTCGTCGTACGCCTCGTACACGACGCCCTGGCCGCCAGCGCCGAGCCGGCCCGCCAGCCAGTAGTCCCCGATCCGCCGCGGGTCCTCGGCGAGGAGCGGCGCTCCCCGCGGCGTCGCGCGCCGTCCGGCCACGTGTGCTCCCGCCCTCGCCCGACTGTCCGTTTTATGACGTCGATCGGTCCGGGAAAGTTGACCTTCCGCGCGGGGATTCATCAAAGATGCTGGTAGGTGGTGTAGTTCTCGGCGAAGTCGTTGTCGCGGCGGAAGTTCGTGAAACTCATCGTCGCGGTGGTGTCGAGGCCCTCGACGTAATGCCACCAGCCGATCGGGATGAACAGCAGTTCGCCCGGCGCGAGCGTGCACTCGTGCACCTGGGCGTCCCGCATCTTGGGGAACCGCGCGTCGTCCACGTCGCTCCCGTCCACCTCGGAATAGCAATGGACGGTGTTGTAGATGTACGCGGTGTCGTGCATCGGCACCAGCTTGACGTGCTTGCGCCCGATGACCTGCGCCATGAAGTTGTTCGTCAGGTCGTGGTGGTACGGCGTCTTCGTGCCGGCGGGGCCGAGCCAGAGGAAGCTCTTGCCGCGCGCGTCGCCGTCGAGGTACTCGTCGATCGGGTCGATGTCGGACCACAGGACGTCCAGCGCGTCCCGGTTGCGGGAGCCGTTGTTGGCGGTCATGTAGAAGTCGTTCGTCCGGCCCGCCTTCTCGACCAGGTCGAGGTACTCGCGGAACGGCATGACGCGCTTGTGCGCGGGCCCGTTGATCTCGTAGTTCGCGTCGGATTCCCGGCCGAACTGCACTTCGACCTCGCGGTCGCCGCAGCGGTCCCGGAAGTAGTCGAGGCTCCATTTCCCGAGCGCCGGCCACGCATCGAGCATTCCGGTGATGACGACGGGCCGGTTCTGCGCGTAGTACTCCTCGAAGAACTCGTCCCGGGACGGACGCTCGCGCCGTTCGACCACGCCGCTGCCCGCCCGCATCCGGGCGAGGCGCCCGTAGACGGTGAGCGCCCATTCGCGCTTGCGGAGCCGGTTCGCGACGCGCGAGCCGCCCTGCACGTACGGGCTCTCCAGCGCCGCGTCCACCTCGCGGCCGGCTTCCGCCGCGTCGAAGCCGTTCTGCACCAGCACCGCGCGGATCGCCTCCGGCGCGCTGCCGAGCAGCACGTTCTCGGCGATCCAGCGGCGCCACTGCTCGATGGGAGGGGCCACGGTCTTCTCCTTCGCGACGGGGGCGTCCGGAGGCGATTCTCGGCCCGGGGGTGTCGCCAGGTACACCCCCCGGCCGGGGGTTGGGCCCAGTGCGGGCGGGGGTGCGGGCCGGAAGAGTCGATCTTGCCGAACCGCACCGCACCCTGGAGGTCCGCATGCCGCGCATCCGCGCCCGAACCCGCCGTCCCGCCGCGCGCCGCGCCGCCGTCCGCGCCGTCCTCGCGACGGCCGCCGCCGCGACCGCCATCACCGCCGTGGCCGTCCCCGCCGCCCAGGCCGGGCCCCACGACCGCCACGGCGGGCACGGGGGGCACGGCCGTCCCGGGAAGCACGAGCGGTCGGTCGAGGCGTGGGCGGACCGGCTCGTCGCGGACGGGGCGCCCGGCGCGATCATCATGACCCGGCGCGGCGGACGGGTGCACCACGCCACCGCCGGCGTCGCCGACAAGGCCACCGGGCGCCCCATGGACCACCGGCTGCTGTTCCGCATCGCGAGCGTCACCAAGTCGTTCACCTCGACGGTCGTGCTCCAGCTCGCCGCCGAGCGGCGGCTGTCGCTCGACGACACGGTGGAGAAGTGGCTGCCGGGCCTGGTCCGGGGCAACGGCAACGACGGCTCGAAGATCACCGTGCGGCAGCTCCTCGCGCAGACCAGCGGCCTGCACGACTACACGTCCGATCCGCGGATCTTCGCCGAGCCCGGACGCTCCTGGACGCCCGAGGAGCTCGTCGGGATCGCGATGGAGACCCCGCCGCACTACACGCCCGGCACCGACTGGAACTACGCGAACACCAACTACGTCCTCGCCGGGATGATCATCGAGCGGGCGACGGGGAACTCCGTGGGGCACGAGTACACGAAGCGCATCTTCCGGCCGCTGGGGCTGCGCCGCACGTCCTACCCGGAGACGAGCACCGCGTTCCCCGGCCCGTACGTCCACGGCTACTACTACGACTTCGGCGACGTCAGCACGCTGGTGAGCCCGTCGAGCGCCCGCGCGTCCGGCGGCATCGTCTCCACGGTGGACGACGTCGCGCGCTTCCACCGGGCCCTGTTCACCGGGCGGCTGCTGCCGCGGCGGCAGATGCGGGAGCTGACGACCGTCCGGCCCGTCAACGACGGCGGGATCGTCGAGGACTACGGCCTCGGCGTCGCGCGGATCGCGTTCTCCTGCGGGTACGCGTGGGGGCACGACGGCGGCTTCCCCGGCTACCGCACCTGGACCTACACCAGCGCCGACGGCAAGCGCCAGGCCGTGATCACCTACAACGAGTCGGCGCTGGAGGAGGACAGGGAGTTCCGCGCCGACCTCGCGAAGGCCGCCGACGCCGCGTTCTGCTCCTGACGCCCGTCCGGCCCCGGACGACCGCCCGCGTGCGGCGGTCGTCCGGGGCGTCGGTCTGGGAGGATCGACATCGTGCCCCATTCCTCCCGATTTTTCGTGCGGGCGGCGGTGCTCGGCGCCGCGCTCGCCGTACTCGGTCCGCTCGCCGCCGGCTGCGGCTCCGAGGTCCACACCCCGTCGGCCGCCGGCGCCGCGCCGGTCCCCGAGCGGGGCTCGTCGCCGCCGCCGGGCTCGCGGACGCCGCCCGTCCCGCCCGTCCCCACGCCGCGGGGCCCGCGGAGCGCGCGGACGGCGTGCTCCCCGGACGGCACCCGCCTGGAGGCCCTCGAACCGGACGCGGCGATGGGGCTGCGCGGGATGCGGGTGACGCTCGTGAACTGCGGCGACGCACCCTTCCGGCTGGACGGCTACCCGGCGCTGCGCGTCCTCGACGGGGCCCGCGAGCCGTTCGAGGTGCGGGTCGTCGAGGGCACGGCGACCGTGCCCGACCCAGGCCCGAAGGCGATCACCGTGCGGCCCGGCGGGTCCGCGTCGGCGGTCGTGGTGTGGCGGAACACGGTGACCCACGGGACGACCGTCGACGGCGTGTTCCTCGAGGTCGGGCCGGGCCGCGGGCTCCGCCCGGCGGCCCTGCGGGTGCCGGGCGGGCTCGACCTCGGCACGACCGGCCACCTCGAAGTGACCGCCTGGTCGCTACCGTGACGCCCGCCGGGCGGGCGGGACCGTCCACTGCCCGTCCGGCCGCACCCCCACCGGACGGACGCCCGGCGGCACGGGCGGCGCGGGCCGCAGGGGCCACCCGGCGGGCGGCGGGCTCTGCGGGACGGGCGGCCCCGGGCGGACGGCCCGCGGCGGCCCCGCCGCGGTACCCGCCGCGGCGGCGGCCCGGCGGCGCTCGTGGCGCGGGAAGGCGAGCAGCGCCAGCACGGCCAGCAGCACGCCCGCGACCCGCAGCCCGAACGGCGCCGCCTCGCGCGGCCACGGCTCGCCGAACAGCAGCGTCGCCGACAGCAGCAGGTGGGTCTTCGCCGTCACCGTGACGACCGTGACGATGATCGTGAGGCGGCACCGCTGGAGCCCGATCGACACGAGCCCGAGGCCGAGCACGCCCGCCAGCAGGAACAGGTACGGGTGCGGGGTCGCGAGGACGCCGAACCCGGCGCCGTCCGCCAGCAGCATCGCCGTCCCGAGCCCGAACGCCTCCGTCGCGCCGAGCAGGACGCCCGCGCCGACCCCGTACGCGATGCCGGTGAGGGGGCGCGCGTGCCGGCCCGCGACGGGACGGTCGCGGACGCTGAACATCCAGATCGGCACCGCCAGCGACGGCACGAACACCAGCCCGGCCTTCCACAGCGGCAGCGCGCCCGCCGGGTCCGCGCCGCCGGTCCGGTGCAGCGCGCCGGCGAGCGACCCGCCGTCCCCGGCCAGCAGCGACAGCGCGGCCGTCGCCATCGCCGCGACGGTGACGCCCGCGGCGAGCCACTCGCGCGACGTCGGCCGCTCCCCGAACCCGCTCATCCCGACGACCAGCAGCAGCACCAGGCTGAGGCCGTAGGCGGGCAGCGCGGCGACCACCGGCAGCGTCACCAGCGCCGCCGCGGAGATCGCGAACCCGCCGATCAGCAGCGCGACCGCCGCGAGCCAGCGGGGGCGCAGCAGCTCCGCCCCGGCGCGCAGCGGATGCCGGCCGCCGATCGGGGCGATCCGTCCGACGGCCGTCTTGAACATGACGAAGGCGACGATGTAGACCGCCTGCGCGGCGCAGGCGAGGACGACCGCGTGCATGGCGCACCTCCGAAGGCGCGGCTCCCGTGGGCCCGGACGCCGGGGGCGTCCGACCTCCCGGTTAACCGGCGGGACAACCGTTCTTCATCGGATGGTGACATGGCGCGACCCGGCGGCGATGCGCCGCCGGACACGGAGATCCCCGCGCTTTTGTGCGTCTAGGTGACAGTTCGCGAATCGCCTTCGGATTCCGCGGACAGCCGCCGCCGGACGACCTTCCCCGTCGCGTTCCGCGGCAGCTCGGCCACGAAGTGCACGTCCCGCGGGACGGCGAACCGGGCGAGGTGGTCGCGGACGTGCGCCCGCACGGCGTCGGCGTCGGGCGACGCGCCGTCCCGCAGGACGACGAACGCCGCCGCGCGCTGCCCGAACTCCTCGTCCGGCACCCCGGTGACCGCGACCTCCCGCACGTCCGGCAGGCCCTCGATGACCTCCTCGATCGCCCCCGGGAAGACGTTCTCCCCACCGGAGACGATCATGTCGTCGTCGCGCCCGTGCACGAACAGCCGCCCGTGCTCGTCGATCCGGCCGACGTCCCCGAGCCCGATCATCCCGTCGCGCATCTCCTTCGCGGCGCCGCTCGTGTACCCCGCGAACAGCAGCTCGTTCGCCGCGAAGATCCGCCCGACCGTCCCCGCCGGGACCCGCTCGCCCGACTCGTCCAGGATCGCGACGCGGGTGCCGGGCGGCGGGGTGCCCGCGGTGTCCGGGGCGGCCCGCAGGTCCGCGGGCGTCGCGATCGTCACCCACGACGCCTCCGTCGACCCGTACAGGTTGTACAGGACGTCGCCGAACTCGTCCATGAACGCCGTCGCCAGCGTCGCGGGCAGCGCCGACCCGCTCACCGCCGCGATCCGCAGCGACGGCACCGCCGGCCGGTCCGGGACGTCCAGGACCCGCTGGAGCATCACCGGCACCGCCACCAGCGCGGTCGCCTCCGTCTCCGCGATCGTCCGCAGCGTCTCCGCCGGGTCGAACCGGGGCCGCAGGACGATCGTCGCGCGCAGCGAGATCGCGACCTGCAGCATCGCGTAGCCCCAGGTGTGGAACAGCGGCGCCTCGATGAGCATCCGCTCGTGCACCCGGTACGGGATGCGCGACAGGATCGACGTCAGCGGCGACAGCCCCGGCCGCGACTTGCGGTCGGCCCCCTTCGGGCGCCCGGTGGTGCCCGAGCTGAGGACGATCGTCCGTCCCGTCTTGGCGGGCGGCTCGACCGTCGACCCGGCGTCGTCCGCGACGAGCGCCTCCAGCTCCGCGTCGGTGAGGGTGCGGACGCCGTCCGGCAGCGCCTCCAGGAACCCGCCGAACTCCTCGTCGGCGATCACCACGCCGACCTGCTGCTCCTCCACGACCAGGACGAGCTGCTCGACGCTCATCCCCGTGTTCATCAGCACCAGGTCGGCGCCCGCCTTGCCGCACGCGGCCAGCGCCTCGATCATCCCCCGGTGGTTGCGGCACAGCACCGCGACCACCTTCCCCCGCACCTGCGCGGCCAGCCGGTCGGTGCGCGCGTCGAGCTCCCCGTAGGTCAGCTCGCCCAGGTGGTCGATGACCGCGACCCGGTCCGGGTCGCGGGCCGCGGCCGACGCGACCGTCCCGCCCAGCACGGTGCCCCACTTGCGCAGGGCGCCGAGCTGGCGCGCGACCCGCAGCGGCGGACCCGGGCGCCACAGCCCGCTCCGGGCGAACATCCCGCCCGTCCGCGCGACCGACGCCGTGCGGCGCCCGATCTCCGATCCGCTCATCGCTCTCCCCACCCTGGTCGTTCCGGATTTCCGACCGTACGGATGGGGAGTTGGGGGTTTCTTCTCCTTCAGCCCAGCCTTTCGAAACCGCCGTTGTCAGTCGACTGACAAGTTCAGGCCCCGCCGAGCTTCGCCGGGACGCCGGCCTCCGCGTCCTCCGGCGCGTCCGGCTCGGGCAGGTCGAGGCTGTCGCGCAGCCGCACCGGCTGCAGCGCCGCCGCCGCGGCGATCCCGACGACCGCGATGGCCGCGGAGATCAGGAAGATGTGCCCGGTCGCGTCCCCGTACGCGGCCCGCACCACCTCGCGGATCGGCTCCGGCAGCGCGGCCACGTCCAGGTCGCCGCCCGCGCCGCCGCGCTGCGACGCCGGGACGCCCAGCTTCGCGAGCCCCTCGGCGATGTGATCCGCGACCTTGCTCGCCAGCACGGCCCCGAGCACCGAGACCCCGATCGTCCCGCCGAGCGACCGGAAGAACGTCACCGTCCCGCTCGCCGCGCCGATCTCGTTCAGCCGCACCGAGTTCTGCACGACCAGCACCAGGTTCTGCATCGTCATGCCGACGCCCACGCCGATGAGGAACATCCCGACGCCCAGGTAGACCAGCGACGTCTCGTGGTCGATGACCGACAGCATCGCGAACCCGGCCGTCAGCACCACCGATCCGATGACGATGTACCGCTTGACCGTCCCGGTCTTGGTCGCCAGCCGCCCCGCGACCGTGGACGACCCGAGGACGCCCAGCATCATCGGGAACGTCAGCAGCCCGGCCTTCGTCGGGCTGAACCCGCGGCCGATCTGGAAGTACTGCCCCAGGAAGACGGCCCCGCCGAACATGGCCATGCCCACCGCCAGGCTCGCGATGATCGCCAGCGCGGTGTTGCGCTGCGCCACGATCTTCAGCGGCACGATCGGCTCGCGCACCCGCGCCTCGACCGCCACCGCCGCGGCCAGCAGCACCAGCCCGCCGGCCACCATCGCCGCGGTCTGCCAGGACAGCCACGCGAAGTCGTTGCCGACGAACGTCACCCAGATCAGCAGGACGCTCACGCCGCCGGCGATGAGCATCGCGCCCCAGTAGTCGATCTTGACGTCGTCCCGCCGGAGCACCGGCAGCTTCAGCGTCTTCTGCAGCATCAGCAGCGCGACCGCCGAGAACGGCACGCCGATGAAGAAGCACCAGCGCCAGCCCAGCCACGACGTGTCGACGATCAGGCCGCCGAGCAGCGGGCCGCCGACCGTCGCGACCGCCATCACCGCGCCGAGGTAGCCGTAGTACCGGCCCCGGTCCCGCGGGCTGATCATCGCGGCCATGATGATCTGCACGAGGATCTGCAGGGCGCCCATGCCGAGGCCCTGCACCGCCCGCGCCGCGATGAGCTGCTCGGTGTTCTGCGCGAACCCGGACGCCAGCGACGCCACGATGAAGATCACGATCGCGATCTGGAGCAGCAGCTTCTTGCTGTAGAGGTCGGCGAGCTTCCCCCAGATCGGGGTGCTGGCCGTCGACACCAGCAGCGTCGCCGTGACCACCCACGTGTACTGCGACTGGGTGCCCTTCAGGGCGCCGATGATCTGCGGCAGCGCCGTGGACACGACCGTGGAGCTGAGCATCGCGACGAACAGCACCAGCAGCAGACCGCTGAGCGCCTCCAGGATCTGCCGCCGCGTCATCGGCGGCGGCGAGGGGGCACGCACACTCAAGGAACGCCTCCGGAAAGGTAGTGGGAACGGGGATTCCAAGGCCGCCGCGCCGGAATATATTCCCACTGCGCAAAGTTTCTCAGAGGGCAAGGTCGTCTACCGCTAGGGTCCTGGAGGCATGGAGAGCCTGCGCGAGCGCAAGAAGGAGGCCACCCGGCGCGCCCTGCACCGCGCCGCGATACGCCTCACCGTCGAGCACGGCCTCGACAACGTCACGGTCGAGGCCATCGCCGACGCCGCGAACGTCTCCCGCCGCACCTTCTCCAACTACTTCGCCGCCAAGGAGGACGCCCTCCTCTACGGCGACGGCGAGCGCATGCAGTCGCTCCTGCGCATCTTCGAGTCCCGTCCCCAGGCCGAACGCTCCTGGCCCGCACTGCGCGGCTCCCTGCACGCCCTCATGGAAGAGGTCGGCGAACCCGACCCGGCGTGGGCCGCACAGGCCCGACTGGCGCGCGCGCACCCGTCCGTCCTCGCCCGCCAACTCGCCCGCTGGGCCGACTTCGAACGCACCCTGTCGTCCCTCATCGCCGAACGCGACGCCCTCCCCCCGGGCAGCCCCCGCGCCCGCATCCTCGCCGGCGCCTTCATGACGACCCTCCGCATCGCGTCCCTGACCTGGACCGACGCCCACCCCCCACGCCCCCTGGCCGCCGTAATAGACGAACACCTGGACGAAATGGCCCGCACCTTCACCTGACCCCGCCGTCCACGGGCGTGGGCTTCCGCGCAATGAGTCCTGGCCGTCGGGGAAGTCTGAACCCGTGACCGGTCGGCGGACGATGTGGGGGGCGGGATGCGGGACTTGGTCGTCACGGAGAACGTGACGCTCGACGGGGTGATCGACGCGGCCGGCGGGTGGTTCGACGTCGCGGACGACGCGGCGGACGCGGAGCTCGCGGAGGCGGTGCGGGCGCACGGCGCCGGGGCGGACGCGGTGGTGTTCGGGCGCAGGACGTTCGAGGACATGCGGGGCTACTGGCCGGAGCGGGCGGGCGAGCCCGGCGGCGTCGGGGAGTACCTCGACCGGGTGAAGAAGTTCGTGGTGTCGCGGACGATCGGCGACCCGGGGTGGGCGAACAGCACGGTGCTGAGCGGCGATCTCGGGGCGGAGGTGCGCGCGCTGAAGGACCGTCCGGGCAAGGACATCGTGACGACGGGCAGCATCACGCTCGTGCACGCGCTCATCGCCGAGGGGCTCGTGGACGAGTACCGCCTGTTCGTCCACCCGGTGGTGCTGGGCCGGGGCGCGCGGCTGTTCGAGGAGGCGACGCCCCGGCTGCGGCTGGTGGAGTGCCGGTCGTTCCGGTCGGGGGTGGTGCTGCTGCGCTACCGGGTCTGATCGGCGCCGAGGAGGGGTTCGTCGGCGGCGCGGAGCTCCTGGTTGGGGAGGCCGTCGGGGTAGTCGCGGCGGACGCGGTCGAGGGCGGTGAGCGCGATGTCGAGGTGGTGGCGCTTGCTGGCCTCGTAGAAGGCGCGCGCGCCGGCGGTGAGCTTGAACTCGGCGTGCAGGGGCTTGTCGGAGACGCACAGCAGCGTCGCGTTGGGGATGCGGTAGCGGAACCCGTTGGCGGCGATCGTCGCGGACTCCATGTCGACGGCGATGCAGCGGGCGCTCTTCATCATCGCGAGGGTGCGGCGCTGGTTGAACTCCCAGTTCCGGTTGTCGGTGGTGTGGACGACGCCGAGGCGGTAGCGGGCGGAGGCGGCGTCGAGGCTGTCGAGCAGGACGGTGTTGAGCCGGTGGTTCGGGATGACGGGGATGTCGAGGGGGAGGACCTCGTCGAGGACGTGGTCGGCGCGCTGGTAGGCGGTGGCGAGCACGAAGTCGCCGAGGGCCTGGTGGTTCCGCAGCCCGCCGCAGTGGCCGATCATGACCATGGTGTCGGGGCGCAGGACGGCCAGGTGGTCGGTGATGGTCTTCGCGTTGGACGGGCCGACGCCGATGTTGACGAGGCTGACGCCGGTGCCGTCGGGGGCGGCGTGGTGCCAGGCGGGCATCTGGACGCCCGGACGGGACGGCCCCTCGGCGTCGGGGAAGCGTTCGCGGAACGACTCGACGTGCATCGCGTAGTTGGTGAACAGGATGTGCCGCTGGAACCGCTCGGCGGGCGTCCCGGTGTAGTGGGCGAGGCGGTCGAGGGACAGCGCCATCCGCTCGGGGCCGAACAGGAACAGCTTCTTGGTGCGCAGGTCGACGCGGTCCTCGTCGAGGGCGTCGAAGAAGGCGGGGTCGTCGAACCGGAGGGCGGGGCGGGACGCCCGGACGGACACGTCCGCCCCGGCCTTCATGAGCGCCGCGAGTTCGCGGCGCAGGTAGGGGCGGATCGCGTCCGGCCGGGCGAACTCGCCGGTGATCTGCGGGTTGGCCGTCGACCACGGCCGCCGGACGTCGACCGCGGGGTACCAGCCGTCCGCGGCGACGGCGTCCAGGGCGTCGAGCAGGTCCTCGACGGAGGGTTCGGTTGCCACGGGGGCAGCCTAGGCCAGGTCGGCGGCGGTGAGGGAGACGCCGACGGGGGCCGCCGGGGCGACGCCCATCGCGGCGGCGAGGTTGTGGTGGACGCGCGCCTCGGCGGCCCGGCTCTGCCGTTCGAGGGTCCGGGCGAGGGCCTCGTGGGCCCACCCGTCGCTCGGGTCCAGGTCGAGCAGCCGGCGGAGCGTCCGCTCCGCGTGCCCGAGCTGCGCGCTGTGGAAGTAAGCGCGCGCCAGCAGCTCGACGGCGGACCGGTTCCGCGGGTCGGCGTCGACGATGGGCGCGAGCAGCCGCGCGGCGGTGACGAAATCCTTGGCGTCGAAGAACATCCGCGCCCGCTGGAACTTTTCGTACATCCCGTGCCCCCTCTCCTCGCCCGCCCCAACCCGGCGGGGGCGGCGTTCATTCCCGGGCGCGGTCAGGGGCGGGGGATGTTGCGGAGGTTGCTGCGGGCGAGGTCGACCATCCTGCCGACGCCGCCGGTGAGGACGGTCTTGCCCGCGGAGAGCGCGAACCCCTTGATCTGCTGCGGGGTGATGCGCGGCGGGATGGAGAGGGCGTTCGGGTCGGTGACGACGTCGAGGAGGAAGGGTCCGGGGGCGGCGAGGGCGCGTTCCAGGGCCGGACGGACGTCGGCGGGGCGCTCGACGCGGGACGCGTCGATCCCGGCCGCCGCGGCGATCGCGGCGAAGTCGACGGGTTCGTGGTCGGTCTCGTAGGAGGGGAGGCCGTCGACCATCATCTCCAGCCGCACCATGCCGAGCGACGCGTTGTTGAACACGATGATCTTCACGGGGATGCGGTGCAGCCGGACGGTGAGGAGTTCGCCCAGCAGCATGCCGAGGCCCCCGTCGCCGGCCATCGCGACCACCTGGCGTCCGGGCGCGCCGTACTGGGCGCCGATGGCGTGCGGGAGCGCGTTGGCCATGGACCCGTGGACGAACGAGCCCATGACGCGGCGGCGCCCGTTCGGGGTGATGTAGCGGGCGGCCCACACGTTGCACATGCCGGTGTCGACGGTGAAGATCGCGTCGTCGGCGGCGAGGTCGTCGAGGACGCTCGCGACGTACTCGGGGTGGATCGGCGTGTGCTTCTCGATGTCGCGCGTGTAGGCGGACACGACGTTCTCGAGCGCGCGCGCATGCTGGCGCAGCATCGCCTCCAGGTACGTCCGGTCGTGTTTCTGTTCGACGCGGTCGAGCACGAGCCGGAGGGTCTCCCCCACGTCGCCGTGGACGGCGAGGTCGAGCGGTGTGCGGCGGCCCAGGCGGGACGGCTCGTGGTCCACCTGGATCGTGTTCCGCAGGGGCAGGAAGTCGTCGTAGGGGAAGTCGGTGCCGAGCAGGAGGACGAGGTCGGCCTCCTGCATGGCGTCGTAGCAGGCGCCGTAGCCGAGGAGCCCGCTCATCCCGACGTCGTAGGGGTTGTCGAACTGGATCCATTCCTTGCCGCGCAGGGCGTGCCCCACCGGGGAGAGGGTCTTGTGGGCCAGGGCCATCACTTCGGTGCGCGCGTCCCGGGTGCCCGCGCCGCAGAACAGCATGACCTTGCGTGCGTGGTTCAGCGCGCGCGCCAGCTGGTCTACCTGGTCGGCGGGAGGACGGACGGTGCCGCGGCGGACGAGGACGTCGTGGTCGCCCGTGGGGTTCGCGGTGTCGCGGCTGGCGACGTCCCCGGAGAGGGTGAGGACGGAGACGCCGCCGAGGCCGACCGCGTGCTGGATCGCCGTCCGCAGGATGCGGGGCATCTGCGCGGGACCGTTGATCGCCTCGCAGTAGTGGCTGCAGTCGGTGAACAGCCGCTCGGGGTGCGTCTCCTGGAAGTAGCCGGTGCCGATCTGGGTGCTCGGGATCTGCGACGCGAGCGCGAGGACGGGCGCGCCCGAGCGGTGCGCGTCGTACAGGCCCTGGACGAGGTGGGTGTTGCCGGGCCCGCAGCTCCCCGCGCACACCGCGAGCCGTCCGGTGGTCTGCGCCTCGGCGGCGGCCGCGAACGCCCCGGCCTCCTCGTTGCGGACGTGCACCCAGTCGAGGCCGCCGGTGCGGCGGACGGCGTCCACGACGGGGTTGAGGCTGTCGCCGACGACGCCGTAGATCCGGCGGACGCCCGCCCGGTGCAGCACCTCGATGAACTGATCCGCGACGGTCGCCATCGCACCCCCTGGCCTGTTCCGTGATGGTTGATTCCGTGATGGTGTGGTCACGGAGATGCCCGGTGATCCGCCCCTGACACCCGCGGCGGCGCCCCGTCACGCGCCGAGCCGACGGTGCTTCAGCCCGGACGGCCGCTGGGACAGGAGCGCGGCGACCGCGCAGAGCACGGCCACCAGGAGCAGCGCGAGCCGGAGCGACGCCGCCGCGGCGACCAGTCCGAGGAGCGGCGGGCCCGCGAGGAACCCCGCGTACCCCATGGTCGCCACCGCCGACAGCGCCTGGGACGGGGGGAGGCTCGTCCGCCGCGCGGCGGCCTCGAAGGTGATCGGGGCGATGATGGACAGGCCGAGGCCGACCACGCCGAACCCCGCGACCGCCGCGGCCGGGTGGGCGACGGCCACGCCGGCCGTGATGCCGGCGGCCGCCAGCGCCGCGCCCGCGGTGACCAGGTGCGGGGCGGGCACCCGGCCGCGCAGGCCGTCGCCGGCGAAGCGGCCGGCCAGCATGGCGGCGGAGAAGGCCGCGTAGCCCAGCGGAGCGGTCCAGGCGGGCGCCTCCAGGGCGTCGCGGAAGTACAGCGCCGACCAGTCGGCCATGGCGCCCTCCCCGACGGCGGCGCAGAACGCGATCGCGCCGATGCCCCACAGGGCGCGGGGCGGCGGCCGCACGGCGCCGCCCTCGCGGGACCCCTGATCGGCGAGCAGGCGCGGACGGGCGAGCAGCAGGACGGCCGCGGCCGCGAGCGCCGCCGCGGCGAAGTGCGCCGCCGGTGGCACGTCGCGGCCGGCGGCGAGTCCGCCCAGGGCCGCCCCCGCCAGGCCGCCGAGGCTGAAGAAGCCGTGCAGCGAGGAGAGGGCGGGACGGCCGGTGCTCCTTTCCCACCGCAGCCCTTGGGCGTTCATGGCGACGTCCATACCGCCGTTGCCGGCGCCGAGCAGGAGCAGGGCGCCGAACAGGGCCGCCATGGACGTCGTCCAGGCGGGCAGCAGCAGGGAGGCGAAGAACACGAAGCCGAACACGGTCGTCGACACGGCGCTGCCGCGGCGCGCGCTCAGCCACGCACTGGCCTGGAAGGCCAGGAGCGCGCCCAGGGCCACGCCGAGGAGGGCGATGCCGAGTTCGCGTTCGCCGAGCCCGGCTCCCTCGGCGACCGCCGGTATCCGCGCGAACCAGGTCGCCAGCGCGAAACCGTTCGCGAAGAAGACCGCGGAGATCGCCGCCCGCGCTCCCGCCGGGGAGCGGGCGGGTCCCGCGCCGCCCCCGTCCGCGAAAGGCCCTGGCGACGTCCCCGGCACCGGCGCCCCCATGGGCGGCCTCCTCAGAGGTGCTGCTCGTCGGCACGGATGCGGCGGTACTCGTCCTGCCGCTCGTCGGTGATGTAGTCGGGGACGGGGAAGTCCCACCATCCCGGCGTCCACGGGCCCGCCGCGTCCCGGTCGGTCGGCACCTCGACGAGCGCGGGCGCCCCGGAGTCGATGGCCTTGCGCAGCACGGGCTCCAGTTCGCCGGGGGACTCGACGCGCCAGGACGCCAGGCCGAACGCCCGGCCGAGCGCCGCGAAGTCGGGGCTGTAGGGCTCCCCGTCCGGGCGGTTGAACTCCGTGCCGATGTGCCGGGAGGTGAGCTTGCGCTGCCCGCCGCGGATCGACATGTAGCCGCTGTTGTTCTGCACGACGAAGACGACCGGGATGCCGCCGGTCACGCACAGCGCGATCTCCTGCGCGGTCATCAGGAAGTCGCCGTCGCCGAGCACGCACACGACGTGCCGGTCGGGGCGGCCGAGCTTGGCGCCGAGGGCGGCGGGCACCGCCCATCCCATGGACGAGAACCCCCCGGAGGTGAGGTGGGTCCGCGGCTCGTAGACGGGGAACGTCTGCTTGACCGCGCCCTGCGTGTTGCCCGACCCCACGACGACGATCGCGTCGCGCGGCAGCGCCTTGCGCAGCGCGCCGAGCGGGCGCTGGGAGGTGAACGGGAACCGGTCGCTGTCGCGGCGGCCGGCGAGCCGGCGCTCCCAGTCCTGCTGGAGGATCGCGAGTTCGTCGAGGTAGCCGGAGCGGTCCGGGGCGGCCTCGGGCAGGGAGTCGGTGACGGCCTGGACGGCCGGGGCCGCGTCGGCGACGATGCCCACCTCGGCCGGGTAGTTCTTGCCGATCTCGTGCGGGTCGATATCGATGTGGACGAGCCGCGCGGGCGGGATCGAGAAGCTCATGCCCTTGGCGTAGCTGGAGGCGGACCAGTCGGTGAACCGGCACCCGACGGCGACCACCACGTCGGCGGACGCGGCGATCACGTTGCCGGGGACGGTCCCGGTCTGCCCGACGCTCCCGGCGAACAGCACGTGGTCCTCGGGGAACGCGCCCTTGCCGTTCCACGTCGTCACGACGGGGATCTGCCAGCGCTCGGCCAGCGCCAGCACCTGCGCGCACGCGTCCGCGGTGATCGTCCCGCCGCCGACGACCAGGACCGGACGGCGGGCGGAGTGCAGCACCCGCGCGGCCCGGTCCACCGCCGCCGGGTCGGGGTACTGGCGGCCCGCCGGGAGCCGCGGGGCCAGGTCGTGCAGGGCGACCTCGGCGCTCTCGGCCTGCACGTCCATCGGCACCTCGACGTGCACGGGCCCCGGCCTGCCGGTGAGCATCGAGTTGAACGAGCGGTGCAGGATGAACGGCAGTTCCTCGACGCGGGTCGCCACCCAGTGCCGCTTCGACACCGCCTCGGCGGCCTTGGGGAAGTCGTTGGCGTTGTTGCGGTCCAGTTCCTGGAGCAGCCCGTGGCCGCGCATGTGGGTCGGCGGGCCGCCGGTGACGACGAGCACGCTCGTGGAGTCGCTGAACGCGGTGGCCAGGCCGATCACGGTGTTGCTGGCTCCGGCGCCGATGGAGGCGACCGCCGCCATGGGCCGTCCGGTGACGCGGTAGTAGCCGTCCGCCAGGTGCACGGCGCTCTGCTCGTGGAAGACCTGGTGGAACGGGATCCTGGAGTCGTCGTCCAGGAACGCGTCGGTGACGGACCAGATGCCGTGCCCGGGGATCCCGGCGACATGGTCGACACCGTAGGCGCGGAGGGTCCGCGCGATGATCTGGCCGCCCGTCAGTCTGGGCATGTGCGCTTCCTTTCAGCGGTCGTGGTCGTGGTCAAGAGCGCGGGCGCAGGCTCCGGAGCTTGTCGGCGACCTCCAGCGCGTCGCCCTCGGGAGCGGTGGAGTCGCGGCCGGGCCGGGCCAGGAGCAGGTAGGCCAGGCCCACCAGGAGGACGACGGCGAACCCGATCAGCGCGATCCAGCGGTCGTAGAACGCGAGGCCCGCGTCGCCGCTGGGCTTGGCCAGCATGACGATCGCCACGACCCCGTAGGCCAGGGCGGCGACGTTCACCGGCAGGCCGGCCCGGCCGAGGTTCCACGCCCCGGCGGGCCGCCAGCCGCGCAGCCGCATCCGCAGCGCGGCCAGCACCACCATCTGGAACGCGACGTAGCCCGCGAGCATCTGGAAGGCGGCGATCCGGAACAGCGAGTCGGGCGAGTAGAACACGAAGACGTACAGCGCGAGCGGCGGGACGTTGACGGCCAGCAGCGCGTTCATCGGGACCTTGCGGGTCGCGTGCATCCGGGAGAACCACTGGCTGCCCGGGAACATCCGGTCGCGGGCGAAGGAGAACACCAGCCGGCTCGCCGCGGCCTGCTGGCCCATGACGCAGGCCAGGAACGAGGTCAGCGCGACCACCAGGAACGCCTTGGTGCCGACCGTCCCCAGCGAGTTCTGCAGGATGGCGGGGACCGGCGCGCCGACGTCGCCGGCGACGATGGCCGGCAGGTCGGGCGCGGCCAGCACGTACCCGGCGAAGGACAGCAGCGCGGCCGCGCCGCCCACCAGCACGGTGAGCTGCATCGCGCGGGGGATGCGGCGGGCGGGGTCGGGCACCTCCTCGGCGACCTCGCCGCAGGCTTCGAAGCCGTAGAACAGCAGGAGGCCGACGAGGGAGGCGCCCAGGAACGCGCCGAGGTAGCCCTCGCCGCCGTCGGCGCCCATGGTGTCGAAGAAGACCGAGAACGGCTGGTGCCGCTCGAAGGCCAGCAGGTACAGGCCGACCGCCAGCACCCCGAGCAGTTCCGCGGCGAGCCCGATCTTGGAGATGCGGGCGAGCGTCCGGGTGCCGGTGATGTTGAGCAGGAGCGCCACCGCCGTGACGGCGAGCGCGATCGCCAGTCGCGCCCCGGGCGAGGACTCGGGGCCGGGCTCGGCGGCCGTGCCGAAGAACAGGCCCGCCACGAAGTCGGCGCTGAACAGGGCCGTCGAGGTGATCCCGATGATGACGCCGCAGATGTAGATCCAGGAGAGGATCCAGGCGTAGCGCCCGCTCCAGAGCCGCCGTCCCCACTGGTAGAGCCCACCGGCCAGCGGGTACTGCGCCACGATCTCGCCGAACACCAGCGCGACGAGGAACTGCCCTCCGGCGGCGACGAGGATCCAGAACACGGCGGGCGGCCCGGCGGCCGCCAGCCCCATCGCGAACAGCGAGATGACCCCCACCAGCGGCGACAGGTAGAGGAACCCCAGCGCGAAGTTGGCCCACAGGCTCATCTCGCGGTCGAACTTCTGCTCGTAGCCGAGCGCCGCCAGATGGTGGTCGTCGGCGGACGTCCGGTCGGGCCGCTCACCCGTCATCGACATGTCCTCACCTCTCTCGTTCGCTCACTCGGCGGCCCGGTCGGCCCAGTCGAGCGCGCGCTCGCCGAACATGGCCGCGCGGAGGTCGCCGGACCGGGCGTGCCCCTCGAAGTTCTCGAGCCGGGACATCCGGCCGCAGACCTCACCGAGGAAGGCGCTGGACTCGGGGTCGCGCACCTCCTGGTAGGTGACGGTCTTGAGGAACTTGCCGACCCAGAGCCCGCCGGTGTAGCGGGCGGCGCCCCGGGTGGGCAGGACGTGGTTGGTGCCGATCACCTTGTCCCCGTACGGCACGCAGGTGCCGTCGCCGAGGAAGAGGGCGCCGTAGTGGCGCATCCGCTCCAGGGCGGCCCGCGGCTCGGCGGTGAGGATCTGCACGTGCTCGCTGGCGTAGGTGTCGGCCAGCGCGTAGGCGGCGTCCAGGTCCGCCGTGACGTGCACCTCGCCGTGGTCGCGCCAGGCGGCGCCCGCGACCGGCCCCGTCGGCAGCCCGGGCAGCAGTTCCTCGATGTGCGCCAGGACCCGCCTGCCCACCTCCTCGGAGGTGGTGACGAGCACCGCGGGCGAATCGGGGCCGTGCTCGGCCTGGCTGAGCAGGTCCACGGCGACCAGCAGCGGATCGGCGGTCGCGTCGGCCACGATGAGGGTCTCGGTGGGCCCGGCGAACAGGTCGATGCCGACCTCGCCGAACAGCTGCCGTTTCGCCTCGGCGACGTAGGCGTTGCCGGGGCCGGTGATCAGGTGGACCGGATCGATCGTCTCGGTGCCGAGCGCCAGGGCCGCCATCGCCTGCACGCCGCCGAGCACGTAGATCTCGTCGGCGCCGGCCAGGTGCATCGCCGCCACGCTGATCGGCGGCGGCCCGTCGCCCAGCGGGGGCGTGGTGGCCGCGACGCGGTCCACCCCGGCGACCTTCGCGGTGAGCACGGTCATGTGGGCGGAGGCGGTCAGCGGGTACCGGCCGCCCGGGACGTACGCGCCGGACGCCTCGACCGGGAGCGAACGCTGGCCGAGCACGACCCCGGGCAGCGTCTCGACTTCGAAGTCGACGATCGACTCGCGCTGCGCGCGGGCGAAGTCGCGCACCTGCCGCTGGACGAAGCGCAGGTCGTCCAGCACGGTCTCGGGCACCGCCGACACGATCTTCGCCACCTCGGCGGGGCCGAGCCGGAACGAGGGGGGCGCCCAGGAGTCGAACTGGCGCGAGTGGCGCCGGACCGCCTCGTCGCCGCCGGCGCGGACGTCGGCGATGACCCGCGCGACGGTCTCCGCGACCCGCGGATCGGCGGCGCCGGCCGGGGCCGCGGGGTCGCCGCGCCGGGGGTCGGACCCGGCCGCCGGAACCGTCCCGAGCGCGGCCTTGAGGGTGGTGAGCACTGCACGGTCTCCCTAGAGAACGTCGTCGAGGGCTGACTGACGCCGCTGTTTCGATCGCTCTCGCGTGGAGCGACCACGGATACGCGAGTCGGCGTCGGCCAAGTCTTGCCGGGCGGGGAAAGCCGCTGACAGACTCATGCCGAGCAACGATCCGCGTCATCGCTGCGCACTGTGTGAAACGAGGAGCGATGGAGCTGACGGTCAAGGCGGTCCTGGACCTGCCGATCTTCCGGCGGGCGGGCGCCCGGGTCCTCGCCGGCGAGCGGAACCTGCACCGGGCCGTGCGCTGGGTGCACGCGGGCGAGATCCCCGACATCGCCCGCTTCCTGTCCGGCGGGGAGATGCTGCTCACCGCCGGGCTCGGCATCGGCGGCGACGACCGCGAGCAGCGCGACTACGTCCGGCGGGTCGCCACCGCGGGCGCGGCGGTGCTGGTCGTCGAGCTGGCCGGGCGGGCCTTCGACGCGATGCCGCCGCCCGTGGCGGAGGAGGCCGAGCGGCAGGGCCTGCCGCTGGTGGGCCTGCGCGAGGAGATCCCGTTCGCCGAGGTGTCGGCGCTGGTGCACGAGGCGCTCGTCACGACCCGGCTGCAGGAGCTGACCGCGGAGGAGGCCGTCAGCCAGGCGTTCATGAACCTGCTGCTGGACGGCGCCGACCACCTGTCGCTGACGGCCGAGCTCGCCCACCGCGTCGGCCACCCCGTGGTGCTGGAGGACATGAGCCACCAGGTGCTCGCCTACTCGGGCAGGACCGCGGACTCCGACCGCGTCGTCGCCGACTGGAGCACCCATTCCCGGGTGCTGCACGCGTCGCCGTCCGAGAAGCTGGACTCACCGCCGTTCCAGGGCTCCCGCCCGGAACCGCCGCGCGGCTCCGAGCCGGCGGAGTGCGCCCGCCGGGCCGTGGTCCTGCGCGGCGAGCGCTGGGGCTGGCTGCACGTCCTGCACGGGTCCGCCGAGCTGACCGGCCCGCGGCTGTACGCGCTGGAGCGCACGGCCGCCGCCGTGGCGATCACGCTGCTGGGCGAGCGCGCCAGCGGAGCGCGCTCCGCCCAGCGGCAGGGCGCGCTGGTCAACCGGCTGCTGCTCGGCGACCTGTCCGGCGAGGACTTCGTCGCGAAGGCGCTGCGGCTGGGCCGGGACCTGCGCGGGCGCAAGCTGGTGGTGACGGTGGTGGACGCCTGCGGCGCCGACGGGTCGTTCGGCGAGGAGGAGCTGGACGCGGCGCTGCGCGGCGCCGGCTTCCCCGCCGTGGTCGCCGACATCGGCGACCACGCCCTGGCGGTGGTCGGGCTGCCCGCCGCGGCGGCGGAGCAGCGGGTCGTCGACGTCCTGAACGGGCACCGCGTGCGGGCGGGCCTCAGCCGGGTCGTCGACGCGTCGGGCCTGCACGCGGCCGTGCAGCAGGCCCGCGGCGCGAGCGCCGCCGCGTGCCGCGACTCCGCCGCCGCGGTGCGGCGCTTCGACGACCTCGGCGTGCTGCGCCTGCTGATCGTCCTGGCCCAGGGCCCGGAACTGGCCGGCTACGTGGAGGACGAGCTGGGGCCGCTGCTGCACCACGACGCGGGCTCGGCGAACCGGCTGCTGCCCACGCTCAGGGCCTACCTGGACGAGGACGGCAACAAGTCGCGGGCCGCCGCGGCGCTCTTCGTGCAGCGCAGGACCCTCTACTACCGGCTGGAGCGGATCAACGCCCTGCTGGGCGTGCGCCTGGACGAACCGGAGGTCCGGCAGCGGCTCCTGCTGGCCGTGCGGGGGCTCGACCTCCTGCGGCGGCCGAGCTTCACGAGCTGACCCGTCCTTGCACTTGCTGTGCATCTCCAGGCGGAGATACTGCACAGATTGCGCCTCCTGCGAAGGCCCCGCCCTCCCTACCGTGGTGCGGGACATATTCGAGGGAGCTGGAATGAACGATGTGTTCGGACCGAAAACACCGGAGGTCGTCACCGACCCGCCGGACGAACTGGAGTGCGACGTCGTCATCGTCGGTTCCGGCATGGGCGGCGGCACCCTCGCGTACGCGCTCCGCGATTCCGGCGCCCGCGTCCTCATCGTCGAGCAGGGGGACTTCCTGCCCCGCGAGGCCGCCAACTGGTCGCCCAAGGCCGTGCACATGGAGGGCCGCTACAGGAACTCCCCGCACTGGTACGACGAGAACGGCCGCTCGTTCGTCCCCGGCAACTACCACTACGTGGGCGGCAGCACGAAGATGTACGGCGCCACGCTGCCGCGGCTGCGGGAGCACGACTTCGAGGAGGTCGAGCACCCCGACGGCGTGTCGCCCGCGTGGCCGCTGAGCTACGCCGACCTCGAACCCCACTACGCCGAGGCCGAGCGCGTCTTCTCCGTCCACGGGCTCAAGGGCGAGGATCCGACGGACCCGTGGCGCTCGTCCGACTTCCCCTTCCCGCCCCTCCCGCACGAGCCCGCCGTCGCCGCGTTCGCCGACTCCGCGCGCGCGCAGGGACTGCGGCCGTTCGCGCTCCCCCAGGCGATGGACGTACGCGACGGCGGGGCCTGCGTGCTCTGCCCGACCTGCGACGCGTTCCCGTGCCTGGTCGATGCCAAGGGCGACGCGGACGTGGCGGCGGTGCGCCCGGCGATCGCGTCACCGACCGTCCGGCTGCTGACCCGCGCCGAGGTGACGCGGCTGGACACCGACGCCGGCGGGCGCCGCGTGACGTCGGCGCGGGTCGCGCACGGCGGCCGGACGGTCCGCGTCCGGGCCGGCCGCTTCGTCGTCTCGGCCGGTGCCGCCAACACCGCCGCGCTGCTGCTGCGGTCAGCGTCCGACGCCCACCCGCGCGGCCTCGCGAACGCCTCGGACCAGGTCGGCCGCAACTTCATGCGGCACATCACGTCCTTCTTCCTCGCGGCCGATCCGCGCCGCGTGAACGAGGACGGCTTCCACAAGACGCTCGGCATCAACGACTGGTACTCGGCGGGGCCGACGACCCGGTACCCGCTCGGCAACGTCCAAGGGCTGGGCAAGCTGCGGGGCCCGCATGTCAAGAACGCCCGGAAGGCGGTGCCCCTCCCGCTCCTGGACGCGGTGACGCACCGGACCCTCGACCTCTTCCTGCAGACCGAGGACCTCCCCTTGCCCGGCAACCGGGTACGGCTGGACTCCAAGGGACGCATCGTCCTGAGCTACCGGCCCACCAACCGCTCCGCCCACAAGGAACTGGTGGCCCGGATGAAGCGGGTGGCGCGCCGCGCCGGCTACCCCGTCGTCCTCCACCAGGAACTGGGGATCGAGGCGACGTCGCACCAGTGCGGCACCGCGCGGATGGGGACGGACGGCGCCGACAGCGTCGTGGACCCGTTCTGCCGCGCCCACGACGTCGCGAACCTGTGGATCGTGGACTCGTCGCCGTTCCCCGCCTCGGCCGCCGTCAACCCGGCGCTGACCGTCGCCGCCCTCGCGCTGCGGGTCGCGGCCGCCGGCGACCTCACCTCCTGACGCCCGACCCCCCGACCCCCCGACGTCCCGACCGTGACGTCCCGCCCGATGAGAACGGAGACACCATGCCCGCCGCACCGCCGTCCGGAGGCGTCCCCACGCTGCGCGACGTGGACCACGTCGCCGTCACCGTGCCCGACCTGGACGCCGCCGTGTCCTTCTTCGTGGAGCACTTCCGGGGCGAGCTCGTCTTCCACGACGGCCCGTTCTCGGGCCGCGGGGACGAGATGACCCGGAGGCTGAACGTCGCGCCCGAGGCGCGCTGCCGCCTGGCGATGGTCCGCATGGGCCGCCACACGAATTTGGAGCTCTTCGAGTACGAGGCGGCCGAGCGCCGGGAGGCGCCTCCGCGCAACAGCGACGTGGGCGGCCACCACCTGGCGCTCTACGTCGACGACATCGAAGCGGCCCACGCCTATGTCGCGGCCATCCCGGGCGTGGTCGTGATGGACGGCCCGAACGGCGTCGCACCGGACTCGCCCGTGGCGGGCCAGCGCTGGTTCTACTTCCTCACCCCGTGGGGCATGCAGATGGAGCTGACCTCCTGCCCGGCGGGCGACTTCTACGCGGGCCTGCCCGGCGCCGGGATGGCCCCGCCCGCCGCGGCGTGGCGCTAGCGAGGCGGCCCCGCCGGTTCGCGGCCCGCCGGGCCGGCGGTCCGGCGGTCCGGCGGGGGCGGCCGTCAGGCGGCCTCGGCCGGGCGGCCGGCGAACCAGCGGTAGGTGAGCAGGATGTTCATCCGGTGCAGGGAGCGCACCAGTGCGCGGTACTGCTCGGGCGCGCCCGGGACCGGCTCGATGCCCCACATCGGCAGTTCCTCGTACAGGGCCTCGACGGGCGTGCCCGCCCGGAGGCCCCGGTCCACGGCGGCGGCCAGGTTCTCGAGGTAGGAGATCCACGCGGAGATCCCGGGCTCGGCGGGGCCGAGGAACCCGTGGCCCGGCACGAGGGTCTCCACGTCGAGCAGCGCCCGCATGGTCCGCAGGCTCCGGGCGTAGCCGACGGGGTCGCCGATCAGCATCATCGGGGTGACGCCGTAGGGCAGGACGAAGTTGCCGGTGAAGGCCACCTTCGCGTCGGGCACGTGGACGACGGTGTCGCCGGGGCCGTTGCCCGGGCCGAGGTGCCACAGGTGGACGACCCTCCCGCCGAGGTCGATCTCGCAGAACCGGTCGAACACCACGTCCGGCTTGCGCCATTCGAGCACCGTGTCCAGCGAGTCGTCCCCGTACATGCTCTCGGCGCGCAGCCGCTTCTCCGCGGCCAGGTCGGTCATGGCCGCCTTGTTGAGCCGCGAGGAGAACAGGGTGACGTCCTCGTCGAAGGCGGTGTTCCCGAAGGTGTGGTCGCCGTGGTAGGTGGTGTTGACCAGGTACCGGACGGGCTTGCCGGTCAGGTCGGCGGCCAGCCGCCGGATCTGCCGGCCGACGGCCGGGGTGATGCCCGCGTCGACCACCAGGGCGGCGTCCCGGCCGACGATCAGGCCGTTGTTGTCCTTGGGGACCTGGTCCGCCATCAGCGCGTGGACGCCTTCGGCGAGTTCCCGGGGTTCGAGGCGCAGACCGGACGGGCTGAGGTTCGGGGCGACGAACCCCGGGGGGCGCTCGCTCATCTCGTGCGCGACCGGGAGGAGTCCGTTCATCAGATGTTCCCTTCGGTGAGGACGACGCTCAGGAAGAACCGCACGTGCTCGTCCACCAGCCGCCGGGCGGCGGCCAGGTCGTCCGGTGTGGCGTCGGCGTGCAGGTGCAGCAGGCGGGGCACCTGGAGCGGCGCGAACAGTTCCCACACGATCTGCCGGGCGGGCACGTCCGTGCGGACGAGCCCGGCCCGCTGCCAGTGCGCGAACGGCTCCTGGAGCCGGTCGCGGGCGGCCTCGATCGACGCGGCGAGGCCGTCCAGTCCGCCGGCGCCGCTGCCGTCGCGCAGCAGGACGCTGGCGAACCGGCGGGCCCGGGGGGCGGACCAGCCCTCCATCACCCGGGCCGCCAGCTCCGGCACGGCCTGCCGCGGCCCCGCCCGCACCAGCGCGTCCACGTCCAGCCGCAGCGCCTCGAAGGAGGCCGGACCGGCCTCGGCGAACAGCGCGTCGTAGATCGCCTGCTTGCTCGCGAAGTGACCGTAGATCGCGCTGTCGCGCACGCCGACCTCGGCCGCGATCTGCCGGACCGTGGTCGCCGCGAAGCCCTGCCGCGCGAACAGCTCCAGCGCCGCGTCCAGCAGCAGGTCGCGGGTGGCCGGGCCCGCGTTCTTCGGTGGCCGGCCCGGACGCCGGGGCGCCGGGCGGCTCACGTGGGATTCCGCCATGGCCGTTATTTAATGAGCGCTAATTCAATTTGTCAACGCGCGGCGGGCCGCGGGCCGGGCGGCGCGGGTCTCAGCAGCAGGTGGGGTCGCGCGGCGCCGGCGGACGCGCGCCGGACGGGCGGCGGGCGCCGCGGTCGGCCCTCCAGAGCCGCACGAGGCGCGTCAGGCCGGCTTCGAGCTCGTCCGGTTCCTTCCAGAACGGGATGCGCAGGTGGTCCTGGAAGCCGTCCACCGAGGAGAACACCGGCCCCGGCACGACGCTGATGCCGTTGCGCCGGGCCACCTGGGCGAACGCCGTGGTAGCGGTTCCGGGCAGCCGGACCCACAGCGCGCTGCCGCCCGCCGGCTCCGGCCACGACCATTCCGGGGCCTCCACCTGGAGGGTCGCGACGGCCGTCCGGAGGCCGGCGCCGAGCTGCGCGCGGCGCGCCGCTCGTGCCGCCGCGATCTCCCGGAGGCAGTCGGCGGTCAGGAGCTGGCTGAGCACCGAGCTGCCCAGGTCCTCGACCGCCTTGGTGCGGGCGAGGGACTGCACCATGGCCTCGCCGGCCCGGATCCAACCGACGCGCAGCCCGCCCCAGAAGACCTTGGACGCCGAGCCGATCGCGATCCACTGCGCGGGGTCCAGGGCCGCGCCCACCGGGGGCGGCGGGCCGCCGGGCGCGAAGACGAGGTCGGCGGGGGAGCCGTCCTCGACCAGCAGCGTGCCGTGGCGGCCGAGGATCTCCGCCAGGCGCCGGGCCTTGCCGCGCGACACGACGGAACCGGTGGGGTTGTGGGCCGCGGGGAGCAGGTAGACCAGGCGCGGCCGCAGGTGCTCGACCACCCGTTCCAGGACGCGGAGGTCGGGGCCGTCGGACTCGACCGGCACGGGCACGAGCCTGGCCCGCCGGGCGCGGAAGACGTCGAGCGCGCCGCGGTACGAGGGGTCCTCGACGACGACCGTGTCGCCGGGGCCGACCAGGGCCTCGGCGATGAGCTTGAGCGCCTGCTGCGACCCGCTGGTCACCAGGATCTGGCCGGCCGAGGTGGGGACGCCGAGGTCGGCGTAGTAGGTGCCGAGCGCGTCGCGCAGGCAGTCGAGCCCCGTGACGTGGTAGCCGTCTCCGGCGACGAGCCGAGAGACGAGGCCGGCGTCCAGCCCCGCCATGGCGCGGGCCACCAGCGGGAGGCCGCCGGGGGCTCCGCTGGACAGGTCGACGAGCCGCTCCGGGGCCCGCCCGCCGAACGTGCTGAGCCGTGCGTCGCCGGGCACGGCGATCGCGTCCCCGCCGCGCGCCGCGGAGGCGAAGGAACCGCTTCCCGTGCGGCTGCCGATCCAGCCGTCCTCGCGCAACCGCGCGTACGCCTCCGCGACCGTCCCCCGGCTGACCGACAGCGCCGCGGCGAGGCCGCGCTCGGACGGCAGCCGCTCGCCGAGCCGTCCGGGCGCGTTCTCCCACCCCTGCAGGAGCCGGACGACGCGGGCGGCCGATGACACCGGCATAGGAACGCAACACCTTTCCAGGCCGATGGGCCAGTTCTCGCAAAATTGGCCCTTGCCGGGCCGGTGAGCGGGCCACAGTATGGCCGACGGACGCACGGCACGAGAGCCGAGGGGGGCGCATGGCGGTTCTGCTGGTGGGGACCCTCGATACCAAGGAGACCGAGTACCGGCTGGTCAGGGACCTGATCATCGAGTCCGGCCAGGACGTCGCGGTCGTCGACACGAGCGTCATGGGCGCCGCCTCGATGGCGGCCGACGTGGCCCCTTCCGAGGTGGCCGAAGCCGCGGGGACGACGCTGGAGGAGCTGCGGAGCGCGGGCGACCGCGGGGCCGCCCTGCGGGCGATGGCGGCGGGCGCCGCGGTCATCGCCGCCCGCATGCACCGGGAGGGACGCCTGAGCGGGGTGCTGGCGCTGGGCGGCAGCGGCGGCTCGTCCGTCGCGGCCGCGGTGATGCGGGCGCTGCCGGTCGGCCTGCCGAAACTGCTGGTGTCGACGATGGCCGGCGGCGACGTCTCCGCCTACGTCGGCGGGAGCGATGTGACGCTCATGTACAGCGTCGTCGACGTCGCGGGGATCAACTCGGTGTCCCGCCCGATCCTCGGCAACGCCGCGGCGGCCATCGCCGCCATGGCCGCCGCCCACGACCGGCGCCGGGACGGCGGGGACGACGGCGGCGACGGCCGGGACGGCGGGAAGCCCATGATCGCCGCGACCATGTTCGGTGTCACCACGCCGGCCGTGGAGGCGGCCCGGGCGCGGCTGGAGGAGCTGGGCTACGAGGTCCTCGTCTTCCACGCCACCGGCACCGGCGGACGGGCGCTGGAGACGCTCGCCGCCGAGGGCCGCTTCGCCGGTGTGCTCGACCTGACGACCACCGAACTGGCGGACGAGCTGGTCGGCGGCGTCCTGTCGGCGGGGCCGGACCGGCTGACCGCCGCCGGGGCCGCCGGCGTCCCCCAGGTCGTCAGCCTCGGCGCGGTCGACATGGTCAACTTCGGACCCGCCGACACCGTCCCCGAGCGGTTCCGGCGGCGCCTGCTGCTCGTCCACAACGACATGGTGACGCTGATGCGCACCACGCCCGGCGAGGCCGCCGAGATCGGCCGCGCGATCGGCGCGCGGCTGGCCGCCGCGACCGGGCCCGTCACGCTCATGCTCCCGCGCGGCGGCCTGTCCGCCGTCGACGTCGAGGGAGGCCCGTTCTGGGATCCCGAGGCGGACGGCGCCTGCTTCGACGCCGTCCTGGACGCCGTGGCCGGCGGCCGCGTCGAGGTGATCGACACGGCGCACGACATCAACGCCCCCGAGTTCGCGGTGGCGGCCGCCGAGCGGCTGCACCGGCTCGTGCGGGCGTCCCGCGAACCGGAAGGACACGCGCGATGAACCGATCCGAGGCACTCGGCAGGCTGGCCGCCCGGCGGGCCGCGGGCCGCCCGATCATCGGCGCCGGGGCGGGCACGGGCCTGTCCGCCAAGGCCGCGGAGCAGGGCGGCGCCGACCTCCTGATCATCTACAACTCGGGGCGTTTCCGGATGGCCGGGCGAGGGTCCCTGGCGGGCCTCATGCCCTATGGGGACGCCAACGCGATCGTGCTGGAGATGGCGGGCGAGGTCCTCCCGGTCGTCAAGGACACCCCCGTGCTCGCCGGCGTCTGCGGCACCGACCCCTTCCGGCTCATGCCCCGGTTCCTGGACGAGCTCCGCGACGCCGGGTTCGCCGGCGTCCAGAACTTCCCGACGGTCGGCCTGATCGACGGGGTCTTCCGGGCGAACCTGGAGGAGACCGGCATGGGGTTCGACCTCGAAGTCGAGATGATCGGGCTCGCCGCCGAGCGCGGCCTGCTCACCGCCCCGTACGTCTTCGACGCCCGGCAGGCCGCCGCGATGGCGCGGGCGGGCGCCGACATCCTCGTCCCGCACATGGGCCTGACGACGAAGGGCAGCATCGGCGCGCGCACCGCCATCACCCTCGACGACGCGGTGGCGCGCGTCCAGGAGATCCGGGACGCGGCCGTCGCCGTCAACCCCGACGTCATCGTCCTGTGCCACGGCGGACCCATCGCCGAGCCCGACGACGTCCGCCGCGTGCTGGACGGGACGACCGGGATCGACGGGTTCTTCGGCGCGTCGTCGATGGAGCGGCTGCCCACCGAGCGCGCCATCGCCGAACAGGTCCGAGCGTTCCAGCAGATTTGACCGGCCCAGCGTCCGACCGGCCCAGCGTCCGACCAGCGCACCCGGCTCAGCGAAGGAGCAGCACCGTGCACCGCGACCCGAACTCCGTGCCCACGATGGTCTTCGATTGGGGCTCGATCAAGTGGCTCGTCGACCCGGACGGCGTGCCGGGCGCGTCCTCCACCCTCGGCGAGGTGATCATCAACCCGGACCGGGGCCACGACCGCCACGAGCATCCCGGATCCGACGAGATCCTCTACATCATCGAGGGCGAAGGGCGCCAGACCGTCGGCGACGGGCCCGAGTTCCCCGTGACGGCCGGTGACGCCGTCTGGATCCCCAGGGGGACCCTGCACTCCACCTTCAACACCGGCTGGAGGCCCCTGCGGATCCTGGCGACCTACACGCCCGGCGGCGCCGAGGCCGCCCTGCGCGAGGTGCCCGGCTTCGTCGAGCTGGCACCGGGCGCCCATCCCACCTGGGAGATGGGCGGACGGGACGAGCCCCGTGGGTGAGTTCAGGCGCGACCGCGGCGGCCACGTGATTCCGGTCGCCGAGCCCGAGATCTTCCCCGTCCACCGGGGCAAGCGGTTCATCGTCACCGGCGGCACCGGCGGTGTCGGCGCCGCCACCGCCGAACTCCTGCTCCGGGAGGGGGCCTCGGTCGTCATCGCCGACCTGTCCGCGGCGGCGTCGGCCGCGCTGGCCGAGCGCCTCGGCGGGCCCGGACGCGGCGCGCACGGCGTCGGCCTGGACCTGCGGGACCCCGCGTCGGTCGCCGCGGCCGCCGAACGGTCCTTCGACCTGCTCGGCGGCGTCGACGGGCTCGCCAACGCGGCCGGCGTCGTCGAGATCGCGCCCGCGCTGCGGCACGCGCGCCCGCTGTGGGAGGCGCAGTTCGGCGTCAACGTCTTCGGCCCGTTCGAGCTGTCCCGCCTGGTCGCCGAGCGGATGATCGAGCAGGGCGGGGGCGGCGGCATCGTGAACGTCGCCTCGGAGGCGGGCAAGAACGGCCACCCGGACATGGTCGCCTACAACGCCAGCAAGGCCGCGGTGATCAACTGGACCCGGGTGGCCGCCGCGGAGTGGGCCCCGTACGCGATCAACGTCAACTGCGTGTGCCCGGGCGGCGTCGCGACGCCCATGCTGCGGCAGGTCGCGGACGCGCACGCCGCCGCCGGCTCCGGCGACGCCGACGCCGTCTTCGCCTACATGGCCAACGAGCAGCTCGGCCGCCACATCGCCCCCGTCGAGGTGGCCTGGGCCGTCTCCTTCCTCCTCGGGGACCGGGTGCAGGGGATCCGGGGCCAGAGCATCAACGTCGACGGCGGCGTCTCGCCGTACTAGTCCCGGGCGACGACCGAGCCGGAAGGCGATCAACGATGACCTCGCACGGCGGAACCGTCACCGGCCGGCTCGTCCGCCCCGGCGGCGCGGCGCGGGCGGTGCCGACCACGCTGGAGTTCTCCGCCGCCGACGGCACGATCCGGTCGGTCCGACCGTCCGGCGGCCCGTCCGACCGGGTGGTGCTCCCCGGCCTGGTCAACGCGCACGCCCATTCCGGGATGGCGGTCCTGCGCGGCCTGGGCGACGGCCTGCCGCTGGCGGACTGGCTGGCGGTCGTGATGTCCGCGGAGGACGCGCTGTCCGAGGACGACCTGCGGTGGAGCGTGTCCCTCGCCCTGTGCGAGATGATCCGCGGGGGGACGACGGCGTTCGCCGACATGTTCCACTGGACGGAGCCGCTGATCGACACCGTGGTCGAGGCGGGCCTGCGCATCTGTGCCGCACCGGCCGTCTTCGGGCCCGCGGTCCGCCCCTACCCGGCGGCCGGCGGCCGGGCCCATCCCGAGGTCCTCGACCACGTCGAGGACCTCGCCCGGCGGTACGCCGGCGAGCCGCTCGTCCGGGTCATGTACGGGCCGCACGCGATCTACACCTGCGGCGAGCCGGTCTTCGGCGAGGTCGCCCGGCGGGCCGCGGAGAGCGGCCTCGGCGTCCACGTCCACCTCTCGGAGACGGCGGCGGAGGTCGGCGCGGCGGCGGCCGAGTACGGCCGGACGCCGATCGCGGCGGCCGCGCGCGCCGGGCTGCTCGGCCCGTCGACGCTCGTGGCCCACGCCACGAAGGCCACCGCGGACGACATCCGCCTCCTCGCCGAGGCGGGCGCGACGGTGGCGCACAACCCCCGGTCGAACCTCAAGCTCGGATCCGGGATCGCTCCCGTGGCCGCGCTCCGCGAGGCGGGCGTGCGGGTGGCGATCGGCACGGACGGGCCCGCCGCCAACGACGCGCTCGACCTGCTGAGCGAGCTCCGCCTGGCGGTGTCCCTGCAGCGCGGAGCGACCGAGGACGCCGACGCCTGGCCGCTGGACGAGGCGCTGGCGAGCGCGACCGCGCACGGCGCCGCGGCCCTCGGGTTCGCGCCGACGTCGCTGGCCGTGGGCGAACCCGCCGATCTGGTCGTGCTGGACGCCTCGTCGGTGCGGGCGCAGCCGATGCATTCGGCGGCGTCGTTCGTGGGGTGGGCCGCCACGGCCGCCGACGTGCGCGACGTCTACGTGGCCGGGCGTCCGCTGCTGCTGGACGGCGAGTTGCAGACCCTGGACGAGGAGCGCGTCCTGTACGAGGCGCGGCGCATCGCCGACCGCCTCGGCGCCGGCCGGTGACCGGCGGGCGGTGACCGGCGGGCGGCCGCGGCGGCCGCGCCCGGGGCGTCAGCGGAGGAGTGCGCCGAGCCGGGCGGCGGCGTCGACGACGATGCGGCCCAGTTCGTCCTCGTCGGACGCCTCGAACACCGACAGGCCCACGCTGGTCTGCGTCCGGGCGCCGGGGACGACGGCCGACACGCCGATGATCGCGGAGCGGATCTCGCCGTAGGAGACGGCGAAGCCGCGCTCGCGGGCGAGCGCGACCTCGGGGCGCTCGCCGGGGAGGGGCGGCGCGGCGGCGAGCATCGCGAGGCCGGCCGAGCCGCGGTCGACGGGGTCGAGCTGGCCGACCCGGAACGCGACGTGCATCGGGGCGCGCCGCGGCTCGACGATCATGAGCATCCGCACCCGGGTGTCGTCCTCGCGGACGACGAGGTGGGCGGTGGCCTGCGCGGCGTCGGTCATCTCCTCCAGGACGGGGCGCGCGAGGGTGCGCAGGTCCTGCTCGACGGGTTCGGCGAGTTCGACGAGGCCGGCGCCGAGCGAGATCCGCTTGAAGCGGTCGCGGCGGCAGAGCCGGTGGGCCTCCAGGGTGCGCACGAGCCGGTGCGCGACGGTGCGGTGGACGCCGACGCCCTCGGCGATCTCGGTGAGCGTGAGGCCCTGCGGGTGCCGGACCAGCAGCTCCAGGATCTGGAGGCCGTTGTGCAGCGTCTTCGACATTCCGGAGTCGATCTCGGGGGCCGCCACATCGGGGACCGTACCGCCGCCGGCCGCGCGCATGGGCCTCCTCTTGACGCATGTGAGTCACGTTACCTACGGTGTCCGTACTTCGCACGGTGCGTGCGATATTAGCACACTACACGAGAGGTTCGTTCGATGGACGCGTCGCTGCACCGCTTGTACGGGGCGCAGAGCCACCACATCGACGGCGGCCGGGCGCGCGCGTGGGCGGCGACCTTCACCCCGGACGGCGAGTTCCGCTCGCCCACGTATCCCCGTCCCGTCACCGGGACGGCCGAGCTGACGGCGTTCGCCGAGCGGTTCTTCGCCGACGCGCGGGCGCGCGGCGTCACCGTCCGGCACGTCCTGACGAACGTGTTCGCCGAGCGGGCGGACGAGCGCACCGCCCTCGTCCATGCATACCTGCAGATCGTGAGCACTCCGGACGGCGGCGAGCCGCGCCTGGACCGGATGACCGTCGTCACCGACGACCTCGTCCGGGACGGCGGCGGGTGGCTGATCCGCCGCCGCGTCGTCCACCGCGACGGCGCGCACGACGCACCGAACGACGAGCCGAACGACGAGCCGAACGACGAGAAGGAGCAGCAGCGATGAGCGAGACCGCCGAGCGGGCCAACCCCGGGCGCGTCGTCGGGACCCCGGTGGCGGCCGTGTACCCCGAGCTGCGCGGGAAGGCCGCCGTGGTGACGGGAGCGGCGCGCGGCATGGGGGCGCGGTTCGCGGCGGCGCTCGCCGCCCGGGGCGTGGACGTCGTGGGCGCCGACATCGACGGGGACGCGATGGCGGTCACCGCGAAGGAGATCACCGCCGAGACCGCGGGCGCGGACCGGCCCGGACGGGTCGTGGCGGCGCGGGTGGACGTGGCGAAGGCGGAGGAGCACGAGTCCGTCGCGCAGGTCGCGCTCGCGGAGTTCGGGCGGCTCGACTTCTGGGTGAACAACGCGGGGGTCTTCCCGTTCGCCGAGGCCGGCGACATCACGCCCGAGCAGATCCGGACGACGCTGGCGGTGAACGTCGAGGGGGTGCTGTTCGGGGCGCAGGCGGCGGCGCGGCACATGGAGCCGGGCGGGGCGATCGTGAACATGTCGTCGGTGTCGGCGGTGCGGGTGCGGCGCGGGCGCGGGGCGTACTGCTCGTCGAAGGCGGCGGTCGCGCACCTGACGGAGTCGCTCGCGGTCGAGCTGGGCGACCGGGGCCTGCGGGTCAACGCGATCGCGCCCGGCTACATCGACACGGAGATGACCCGCTGGGTGCGGGAGGACGGGGCGGCGCTGCGGCACGCGCTGGACGCCGTCCCGCTGCACCGGCTCGGGTCGCCGGAGGAGGTCGTCGGGCCGCTGCTGTTCCTGCTGTCCGACGGCGCCCGGTACGTGACGGGGCACAGCATCGCGGTGGACGGCGGGTCCCGGCATGTCTGACGCGGTGCACGCCGACACCGTCCGCTACCCGGGGACCGTGCTGGTCACGGGCGCGGCGGCCGGCATGGGCGCGGCGCACGCGCGGGCGCTGGGCGCGCGGGGCGTGCACGTGTGCGCGGCGGACGTCGCCGACGCGGGGCCGGTCGCCGAGGAGATCCGGGCGGCCGGGGGGTCGGCGAGCGCGCACGTCCTGGACGTCGCGGACGCGGCCGCGTGGGCGCGGGTGATCGGCGAGGTGCGGGCGGAGCGGGGCGGACTGGGCGGCCTGGTGAACAACGCGGGCGTCTCGCGGCGGCTCGGGTTCATGGACACGACCGAGGAGGTGTGGGAGCGGGTCCTGCGGGTCAACCTGACGGGACCGTTCCACGGGATGCGGGCGGCGGCGCCGCTGATGCGCGACTCCGGCGGCGGCTCCATCGTGAACATCTCCTCCATCTCGGGGCAGATCGGCTACTTCTCGCCCGCGTACTCGGCGAGCAAGTGGGGGCTGACCGGGCTGTCGAAGTCGGCGGCGGGCGGCTTCGCCGCCTGGGGCATCCGGGTCAACTCGGTGCATCCCGGGCTGGTCGACACCGGCCTGCTGGACGGCGCGGACGCGTTCGTCGCCTCGGCCGTCCGGAGCATCCCCGCCGGGCGCGTGGGACGGCCCGAGGAGATCACCGACGCCGTCCTGTTCCTGCTGTCGGACCGTTCCACCTACCTCACCGGCGCCGAGCTGACGGCGGACGGCGGCCTGGTGAGCAACGGCCTCTACCACCGCATCCTCGCCGACACCGGAGGTGGCCTCGGATGAACCCGGACGTGATCGTCGTCGGCGGCGGCGGGGCCGGCCTCGCCGCCGCCGCCACCGCGGCGGAGGCCGGCGCGGCCGTCCTGCTGCTGGAGGCGGAGCGGGAGCCGGGCGGCTCCACGGAGCTGTCGGCCGGCATGTTCACCGCCGCGGGCACCAGCGTGCAGCGGGGCCTCGGAGTCGAGGACTCGCCGGAGCGGTTCTTCCAGCACTACATGGACCTCAACCACTGGATGCTCAACCCCGGCCTGATCATGGCGTTCTGCCGGAACGCCGCGCCGACGCTGGAGTGGCTGATCGGCCTCGGGGTGGACGTCCCGGCGGCCGTGTCGCACAACGCGCACATGCCCGGCCTCTGCCAGGCGGGCGTCGAGGACGTCTGGCGCGGGCACGTCCCGCGCGACCAGGGCCTCGGCATCGTCCGGGCGCTCGTGCGGGCGTGCCGCGCGCACGGCGTCGAGATCGTCGCGAACACGCGCGTGGAGCGGCTGCTCGTCGAGGACGGCCGGGTCGCCGGGGTCGTCGCGGACGGCCTGGACGTGCGGGCCCGCGCGGTCGTCGTCGCGACCGGCGGCCTCGCGCACGACCGCGGCCTGCTCGAACGGTACTTCCCGGCGGCGCTGCGGGCGGGCGACGACCTGTTCGTCGTCGCGGCGCCCGGGGCGCGCGGCGACCACCTGCGGTTCGGCCGGCAGGTCGGCGCGTCCGTCGCCGGGGACGGCCAGGGGCTGCTGCTGCCGACGGCGTACTTCCAGCGGCTGCACCACTGGCAGTCGGGCTTCCCGCCGAAGTCGCGGATCCACGTGAACGCGCACGGCCGCCGGTTCATGGACGAGGACGCCTCGTACGCGGTGTCGGGCGGGATCATCGACGCGCAGCCGGGCCCGGTGTGGGCGGTGTTCGACGAGCGCGCCCGGCTCGGGCTGCCGCCCGGCTACGCGCACTGGACGCCGGAGCACGTCGCGCGGGAGGCCGACGCCGGGCGGACGGCCCGCGCGGACACCCTCGACGGCCTCGCGGCGGCGATCGGCGTCCCGGCGGACGCGCTCGGCGCGGCCGTCCGCCGCTGGAACGGCACGCTGCCGCACGGCCGCGACCCCGAGTTCCGGCGGCACCGCACGCTGGCGAACAAGGGCGCGGACGGGCACCCCGACCCGATCGACCGGCCGCCGTTCTACGCCGTCCGGATCCTGCCCGCCGAGCTGGTCTGCACCCACGCCGGGCTGGAGATCGACGCGTCGGCGCGGGTGCTGGACGAGCGCGGCGAGCCCGTCCCGGGCCTGCTCGCGGCGGGCGAGGCGGGCGCGGGCGTGCTCGGCCGGCGCTACGTCGGCGGCGGCAACTCGGTGGCGGGCGCCCTCACGATGGGCCGCATCGCCGGCCGCACCGCCGCCGCGCCCGCCGCGCCCCCAGCCGCGGCCGACCCGTCCGCTCCCACCGCGCCGACGGCCGCCGGCTGACGGCCGTCCGCACCATTCCACCCCACTCCACCGAGGAGAACGACATGGCGAACGGCACCGCCGCCCCCGGGGACGCCGACATCGGCCGGCGCACGATCCGGAAGGTGACGCTCCGGATCATGCCGATCATCGGCCTGCTCTACGTGTTCAACTACATGGACCGCGCCAACATCTCGTACGCGCAGCTCGGCATGGAGCACGAGCTCGCCGTCACGACGGCGGTGTTCGGCACCGCGTCGGCGATCTTCTTCCTCGCCTACGTCGTGTTCGAGGTGCCCAGCAACATGATCATGAAGCGGGTCGGGGCGCGGCTGTGGCTGGCCCGGATCGCGATCAGCTGGGGCATCGTGACGGCCGCGACCGGCCTCGTGCAGGACGTCACGCAGCTCTACGCCGCCCGCATCCTGCTGGGCGTCGCGGAAGCGGGCCTGTTCCCGGGCCTGCTGCTCTACCTGACGCTGTGGTACCGCACGCAGGAGCGCGGACGGGCGATCGCGGGGCTCGCGCTGGCGCAGCCGGTCGCGATGATCCTCGGCAGCCTCACCGGCGGGCTCATCCTCGACCACGTCCACTGGCTCGACATGAGCAGCTGGCGGTGGGTGTTCATGCTGCAGGGCGTCCCCGCGGTCCTGATCGGCGTCGCCGTCCTGTTCCTGCTGCCGGACGTCCCGGGCAAGGCGCGGTTCCTCAGCCGGGCGGAGGCCGCGTGGCTGGACGGCGAGATCGCGAAGGAGTACACGCCCGAGCGGTCGCACGGGCCGCTCGCCGAACTGAAGGTCGTCCGGGACCGGAAGGTGCTGTACCTCGCGGTCGCGAACTTCTTCGCCGCGTGCGGGCTGTACGGGTTCACGTTCTTCCTGCCCAAGATCGTCGAGCAGATGGACCCGTCGTACTCGGCGACGAACATCGGGTTCCTCGGCACGATCCCGTTCCTGGTCGGCGCGGTCGGGATGGTGCTGGTCGCGCGCAACTCCGACCGGTCGGGCGAGCGCAAGTGGCACGTGATCGCGCTGATGCTGCTCGCCGCCGCGGGGCTGTTCGGGACGATCCAGTTCCGGCACCAGCCGGCGGTGGCGCTGGCGTGCCTGTCGCTCGTCGGGATCGGCGTCCTCGGCTACATGGCGCCGTACTGGGCGATGGCCGCGCGGGTGCTGTCGCGGGAGCACACGGCGGTCGGGCTGGCGGCGATCAACTCGATCGCGGCGCTGGGCGGCTTCTTCGGCCCGTACGTGATCGGGCAGAACGCGACGGCGGACGACGTGTCGGTGGGCCTGTACTTCCCGATCGGCTGCCTGGTGGTGTGCGCGGCGATGCTCGCGTTCCTGCGGGTGCCGCGGGACGAGCCGCGCCGTGCGGCGCCCGCGGGGGCGGCGCCCGCCGCGGCCGCGGAGGCCGCCGGAAAGTGATCAAACCATGAATCGCTTCGGCGCCGTTAGTGTTGCGGCCATGGAGGATCGAGACACCGCCCCGGCGGACGGCCCGGCCGGCGCGGCGGACGGCCCGGCGGACGGCCCGGCCGGTGCGGCCGGCGAGCTCGACTTCTGGTCGTTCGTCGACCTCGCCGGCGGCCGGCTGGCCGAGGAGTTCGGCTTCCCGCACCGGCTGGCGACCCGGCTGCTGCTGACCCTGAACCGGGCGTCGGCGATCGTCACCTACGACCTGGAGTCGACGGTGCACCGGCCGCGCGGGCACTCGTGGGCGGCGTTCCGGCTGCTGTTCGTCACGTGGCTGGCCGGGCCGCTGGAGCCGGGGCGGGCCGCGGCGCTGGCCGGGATGAGCCGGGCGGCGGTGTCGAACCTCGCCAAGACGCTCGTCGCGGACGGGATGCTGGAGCGGGCGCGCGGCGCGCGGGACGGCCGGTCGGTGATCCTGTCGCTGACGGAGCGGGGCCGCGCCGCGATGCTGGAGATCTTCGCGGCCCAGCACGCCCGCGAGAAGCAGTGGGCGGACGTCCTCACCGAGACCGAGCAGCAGATGCTGGTCATGCTGCTGGACAAGCTGATCGAGGGGCGCACGCGGTTCGACGTCCGCGAGCGCAGCTAGCGGACCGGCCGGACCGGCCGGACCGGCCGGACCGGGGCGGCCGGGCCCGCGGGTTAGGTCTTCCCTGCGGCGGAGAAGAGCCGTAGTGTCGGCCAAAAGTAGTTAATGCATTAATCATCTTCGGGAGGCGAGGAGCATGGCGCACTACCGCCGGGTCGGCGACGTGCCGCCGAAACGCCACACCCAGCACCGGGACGGCGAGGGTCGGCTGTACTACGAGGAGCTGATGGGCGAGGAGGGCTTCTCGGCCGACTCGTCCCTGCTCTACCACCGCGAGATCCCGTCGGCGATCGTCGACGCCCGGCCGTGGGACGTCCCGGACGCCGCGACCGCGCCCAACCATCCGCTGAAGCCCCGCCACCTGCGGCTGCACGAGCTGTTCCCCGCGGACCGGTGGGCCGGGACCGACCCGGTGACCGGGCGGCGGCTCGTCCTCGGCAACGGCGACGTCCGCATCTCCTACGCCGTGTCCGCCGCCGCCTCGCCGCTGTACCGCAACGCGACCGGCGACGAGGTCGTCTACGTCGAGTCCGGCGCGGCGACCGTCGAGACCGTCTTCGGGACGCTGCGCGCCGAGCAGGGCGACTACGTGGTCGTCCCCATGTCGGCGACGCACCGCTGGCTGCCCGAGGGCGACGAGCCCCTGCGCACCTACGCGATCGAGGCGAACGGGCACATCGCGCCGCCCAAGCGGTACCTGTCGCGGTTCGGGCAGTTCCTGGAGCACGCCCCCTACTGCGAGCGCGACCTGCACGGCCCCGGCGAGCCCCTCCAGGCGGACGGCACCGACGTCGAGGTGCTCGTGAAGCACCGCACGTCCCGGGGCGTCACCGGCACCCGCATGGTGTACGCGCGGCACCCGTTCGACGTCGTCGGCTGGGACGGCTGCCTGTACCCGTACACGTTCAACATCCGCGACTTCGAGCCGATCACCGGGCGCGTCCACCAGCCGCCGCCCGTCCACCAGGTGTTCGAGGGGCCGGGCTTCGTCGTGTGCAACTTCGTGCCCCGCAAGGTCGACTACCACCCGCTGTCGATCCCGGTGCCGTACTACCACTCGAACGTCGACTCCGACGAGGTCATGTTCTACTGCGGCGGCGACTACGAGGCCCGCAAGGGCTCCGGCATCGGGCAGGGCTCGGTCTCGGTCCACCCCGGCGGCCTCGCCCACGGCCCGCAGCCGGGCGCGTACGAGCGCAGCATCGGCGCCGGGTTCTTCGACGAGCTCGCCGTCATGGTCGACACGTTCCGCCCCCTCGAACTCGGCGAGGGCGGCACCGCCTGCGAGGACGGCGGCTACGCCTGGACCTGGGCGGGCCGGGGACCGGACCGGTGACCGGCATGCCGGACCTCCCCGCCTTCGCCGTCGGGCTCTGCGACGACGCCGCCGTCTTCCCGCCGGGCCGCGCGCCGCTCGCCGACGCCGTCCCCGCGCACCGGCGCCACCGCGCCGCCCCGTACACCGCGCTCGTCGGCCCGCTGATCCTGCCCGCCACCGCGCTGGACGACCTGGCGCCGCTCCTCGACCGGGAGCCCGGCGGCCCCCTGGACCTCGCGCTGACCGCGCCCGCGGGTCCCGCGCAGGCCGCGGACGCCCTCGCGGCCGCCGCCGGCCTGCCCGTCGACCTGCGCGGGCTGGAGGTCGCCGTGCCCGCCGGGTGGACGCCGTCCGACCTGGTCCGCGCCGTGGACGGGCTGCGCACCGACGTCCCGATCCACGTCGAGGTGCCGCGGGACGAGCGCCGTCCCGCGGTCATCGCGGCGCTCGCCGCGTCCGGGCACCGCGCGAAGTTCCGCACCGGCGGCGTCACCGCCGACCTCTACCCGGACCCGGCCGAACTGGCCGCCGCGGTCGCGGCGGCCGTCGCCGCGGGCGTCCCGTTCAAGGCGACCGCCGGGCTGCACCACCCGGTCCGCAACACCGACCCCGAGACCGGCTTCGACCAGCACGGCTTCCTCAACCTGCTGCTCGCGGCGGACGCCGCGCTGGACGGCCGGCCCGCCGCCGAGCTGGCCGCGCTGCTCGCCGACCGCGACGCCGCGTCCGTCGCCGCCCGCGTCGCCGCCCTGCCGCCCGACCGGACGGCCGCGGCCCGCGCGGCGTTCGTGTCGTTCGGCACGTGCAGCATCACCGACCCCCTGACCGAACTCGCGGACCTCGGGCTCCTCCCGGCCGCGCTCACCGAGGAGTACGCATGACCCGCATCGAGGTGCCCGACGGCTCGCCGTTCGGGCTCGCCAACCTCCCCTACGGGGTGTTCTCCACGCCCGGGACGGCGCCCCGCGTCGGCGTCCGCGTCGCCGACTCCGTCGTCGACCTCGCCGCCGTCCTCCAGGACGACGTGTTCGCGAACCCGACGCTGAACCCCTTCATGGCGCAGGGGCACGCCCGCTGGGTCGAGGTGCGCGAACGGATCCTGGACGCCGTCGGCGGCGACCTCCCGGCCGGCGCCGTGCATCCGGTCGGCGCCGTCGCCCTGCACATGCCGTTCGAGGTCGGCGACTACGTCGACTTCTACGCGTCCGAGCACCACGCCTCCAACCTCGGGCGGCTGTTCCGGCCCGACTCCGAGCCGCTCATGCCGAACTGGAAGCACCTGCCTGTCGGCTACCACGGCCGCGCCGGGACGGTCGTGCCGTCCGGCACCCCGATCGTGCGGCCGTCCGGGCAGCGCAAGGCGCCGGACGACGCCGCCCCCGGGTTCGGGCCGTCCCGCCGGCTCGACATCGAGGCCGAGGTCGGGTTCGTCGTCGGCACCGGCTCCCCGCTGGGCGCCCCCGTCCCGGTCGGCGAGTTCGCCGAGCGGGTCTTCGGCGCCGTCCTCGTCAACGACTGGTCGGCCCGCGACATCCAGGCGTGGGAGTACGTCCCGCTCGGCCCGTTCCTCGGGAAGAGCTTCGCGACGTCGGTCTCGTCCTGGGTCGTCCCGCTGCTCGCGCTGGAGGCGGCCCGCGTCGCGACCCCGCCGCAGGACCCCGAGCCCCTCCCCTACCTGCGGGAGAAGGACGCGTGGGGGCTCGACCTCGACCTCGCCGTCGAGTGGAACGGGCAGCTCGTCTCCCGGCCGCCGTACCGGGAGATGTACTGGTCGCCCGCGCAGATGCTCGCGCACATGACGGTGAACGGCGCCGCGACCCGCACCGGCGACCTGTTCGCGTCCGGCACCGTGTCCGGCCCCGAGAAGGACCAGCGGGGCGCGTTCATCGAGCTGTCGTGGGGCGGGCGCGAGCCGCTGGAGGTCGCGGGCGAGCCCCGCACGTTCCTGATGGACGGCGACGAGGTCGTCCTGTCGGCGACGGCCCCGGCGGCGGACGGCGGCCGCCTCGGCTTCGGCGAGGTCCGCGGCCGCGTCCACCCGGCCCGCTGACCAGCCGGCCCGCTGACCAGCGCACCGCCCGCGGCGGCCCGCGCGCACGGGCCGCCGCGGGCGGGCGCTCAGGACGTCACGGCGCACTGCCCGCGGTCGGCGCGGCGCGGCCCCTCCGCGGACGGGCGGACGTCGAAGTCGAAGATCGCAGTCGGCAGGTACAGCGAGCAGCAGGCGTTCGGGATGTCGACGACGCCGCTGAGCCGCCCGTCGATCGGCGCGGCGCAGAGCAGCAGGTACGCCTGCTCGCCGGTGTACCCGAACCTCCCCAGGTACTCGATCGCGTTCAGGCAGGCGTTGCGGTAGGCGAGCGTCGCGTCGGTGAACGCGTTGGTGTCGGTCTCGTGGTCGACCGAGATGCCGATGAACGAGATGAACTCGTCGTACCGGGGCTCGACGTTGCCGGGCAGGAAGACCGGGTTGGTCGTCACGCCGTACTTCTCCATGCCGCCCTTGATCAGGTCGATGCCGAGGTCGACGAACCCGCCCATCTCGATGGCGCCGCAGAAGGTGATCTCGCCGTCGCCCTGGCTGAAGTGCAGGTCGCCGCCGGACAGCAGCGCGCCCGGGACGAACACGGGGAAGAAGACCCGCGAGCCGCGGCTGAAGTTCTTGATGTCCTGGTTGCCGCCGTTCTCCCGGGGCGGGATGGTCCGGGCGCCCTCCCGGCCGACCCGTTCGAGGTCGGCGCCGGTCAGGGTCCCCGCGAGGACGTCCCGCGGTTCGGGCGGCATCGCGAGCGGCGGCACCCGGTCGGGGTCGGTGTCGATGAGGGCCTGCTCGCGCGCGTTCCAGCGGGCCAGCATGTCGGCGGACGGCGCGGTGCCGAGCAGGCCGGGATGCGTGATGCCCGTGAACCGGACGCCGGGGATGTGGCGGGACGACGCGGTCTGCCCGCGGAAGTCCCAGATCGCCTTGTAGGCGTCGGGGAACCGGTCGGTGAGGAAGCCGCCGCCGTTGTGCCGGTCGAAGACGCCGGTGTACCCCCAGCCCTGGCCCGCGATGTCCCCGGTCTCCTGCGGGACGGGCCCGATGTCGAGGACGTCCACGACGAGCAGGTCGCCGGGCTCGGCGCCCTCCACCGCGATCGGGCCGCTCAGCATGTGGTTGACGTTCAGGTTCAGGTCGCGGATGTCGTTCGCCGAGTCGTTGTTCCCGACCTGGCCGTCCATCCACTCCCGGCTCTCGAGGCGGATCTCCGCCCCGGGGCGCACGGTGGCCGCGGGCGGGATGTCGGGATGCCACCGGTTGTGGCCGGGCACGTCCTGGTCGCGCATCGACCGCGCCTGGTCCACGCTGAACACGACTTCGGGCATGGCTTCCTCCGTAGGTCAGGGACGGGGCAACCGGTCCCGCCGCGGGTCGGCGGCGGGCGCGGGCGGGCGCGGGCGGGCGTCCCGCCGGACGACCCGCGGCTCGCCGGCGCTCGCCTCACCGGCGTCCAGCGCCGCCGGCGTGCGGCGGACGAGCGGCGGCGTGAACACGCGGGGCGCCGCGCGGCCGCACCCCGGGCACGGCTCCGCGGCCTCGGCCGTCCCGATCGGGCGGGCGACGTCGAACGCCCCGCACTCCGCGCACCGGTACCGGTAGTTCGCCACGGTTGCCCCCCAATACCTCCGTTGGCCGACTATTCCGCCAGGTAGCACACCTAAACGAGCGAACCTCGCAGGTCAGGCGGCATCGAAGAAGGCGGCGAACGGGTCGTCGAGGACCGCGCCGGACTCGTCCGGGCCCAGCAGGCACGCGTCCAGCAGCGCGTGGATGCGGTCGGCGTCGATGCCCGGCCCGGTCATCACCAGGTGCTGGACGCGGTCGCCGTGCTCGGCCGACCAGTCGAGCGCGGCGGCGACCCGGCGGGCGGGCCGCACCTCGTCCCACGCGGCCTCGGGCAGCGCGGCGAGCCACACCCCGGCGTCCGCCAGCGTGACGACGCCCGCCACCGCGTCCCACGCGAGCATCCGGTCGGGCCGGTTCGTCAGCCAGAACCGGCCCCGGCTGCGCACCGACTCGGCGGCGAGGACGTCCATGGCGGCGAAGAACCGCGCCGGGTGCAGGGGCGCGGTGCGGCGCCACACGACCGTGTCGGCGGTGGGGCTGTGCGCCGGGCAGGGCAGCAGCGCGGTGGCGGGGTCGACCCGGTCGGCGAGCTCGCGGGTGCACAGCGCGGGGCCGGTGACCTCCGGCGGCGGGTCGCCGGGCAGGACGACCGGCGTGAGCGGGGCCAGGTGCCGCAGGACGTCGCGGCACACCAGCAGGTCGTCCTCGCCCGCGCCGAGGCCGGGCACGGCGAGCGCGGTCGCGTACTCGATCTGGTGGGCCAGCACCCCGGCCAGGTAGCGCCCGTCGCCGGGGGCGACCGGCGCGCCCGTCTCCGCGAGCCGCTCGCCCCGGCAGATGTCGACGGGCATCAGCTCGGCGTCCACCGCGGTCAGGACGGCCGTGAGCCGGAGCCGGTCGCGCAGCGCGGGAGCGTCGAGGGCCTCGGCGACCGTCCGCGGCTCCACGCAGTCCCACAGGTCGACCACCAGGGGCCCGGCGTGCGCGGCCCGGCGCAGCAACTCGGGGACCAGGTCCTCCCGGACCGTGCACGTCACGCACCCGTGGTCGAGCCTGACCACCGCGCGGTCGAGCACCGCGCGGCCGTCCCGGACCGTCCGCGTGACGAGCCCGCCGGGCATCGCCCGCAGGTCGTGGTGGACGGCGACGGCGCGGGGGTGCCCGCGCAGCAGCCGGTCGACGACGGCGGTCCGCGCGGCGGCGTGCACCCCGGCCACCAGCACGACGGGTACGGACATGACGACCTCCATATGAAAATGATTATCGCTATCATGCCATGTCGAACGGAGATCCGATGGCCCGCGGAGCCCGTGATCGATGCGACCGCCGCAGGCGCGTCCTCTACAGACAGGAACACCGGCCGCGCCCCCGGCATGCCGCGCGGTTCCTCGCGAGGGCAGGCGACCTCCCGTGGCCGCTCCGCGAGCAGGGGGGCCGGGGCGGCAGGGGGTCAAACCGCGGTAGTACCTCGGTATGGCACCGTGGTGTGTCGCCGCGGCGGCCGCCGTCCGGCGAGGATGCCCGCATGAGGACCCGCATCCAGACCGTCCTGCTCGCGCTGCTGGTGACCGCGGGGGTGCTCGCCCTGCCGCCGCTGCGGGCGTCCGCCGCGGACCCGCGGGACGCCGCGCCCGTCCGGCTGCCCGCCCCGACCGGGCCGTTCGCGGTCGGCACCGCCGCGGTGCACCTCGTCGACCGCGACCGCCCCGACCCGTGGCGGCCCGGCCGGGCCCGCGAGCTGATGGTGAGCGTCTGGTACCCGGCGGCGCCCGGCGGGCGCGGACCGGTGCCGCAGATGACGCCGAAGGCCGCGGCGCACTTCGGGTCCGCCGCGGGCGCCGGGACGCTCAACCTGGGCGTCCCCGCCGGGACCGCCGACTGGGGCGCGACCGTCGGCGCCGCCCGCGCCGGCGCGCCCGCCGACCGCCGCGCCGGGCGGCTCCCGGTCGTCCTGTACTCGCCGGGCCTCGGCGACCCGCGGACGTGGAACACCGCGCTCGTCCAGGACCTCGCGAGCCGCGGCTACGCGGTGGTGGCGATCGACCACACCTACGAGGCGTCCGAGGTCGAGTTCCCCGGCGGACGGCTCGTCCCGAGCGACCTGCTCGCCGCGCCGCCGCCCTCCACACCCGGGGAGATCGCCGCGCTGCTGAAGAAGGTCATGGCGGCCCGGGTCGCCGACACCCGCTTCGTCCTGGACGAGCTGCCGCGCCTCGGCCGCCGCGTCGGCGCGGATCTCGACACCCGCCGCGTCGGCATGGCCGGGCACTCGGCCGGAGGGTTCACCGCCGCGCAGGCCATGCACGACGACCGGCGCATCCGCGCCGGGATCAACATGGACGGGCAGATGGACTTCCCCGGTGAACTGAGCAGCGTCGCTCGGAACGGGCTCGACCGGCCGCTGCTGTTCATGCAGGCGGAAGGCGACGGTGCCACCGGCCACCGCGACGTCCCGTCCTGGGCGGCGTTCTGGGGCGCGACGCGCGGCTGGACGGCGAACGTGCTGGTCCGCGGGTCGCGGCACGCGTCGTTCACGGACGCGTCGGCCGTGCTGCCCGCGCTCGCCCGCCGGGGCGCCGAGCCGTCCGGGGGGCTCGCCGCCGTCCTCGGCACCGTCCCGCCGCACCGGACGATCGCCGTCCAGCGCGCCTACGCGGCCGCGTTCTTCGACCGGTGGCTGCGCGGCCGCGACGGCACGCTGCTGGACGTCCCGTCCCCGTTCCCCGGCGTCCGCTACGAACGCTGAGGAGCGGAACGCCCGGAAGATCCTCATCTGCCGCCGCTAGCTTCGCGGCCCATGGACCACGGAACCACCGGCCTGCTGGGCACCCCGCCGCAGGCCGCCCCACGCCCCCGCTCCCCCCTTCGCCCGCTGCCGGC
>NZ_QHJN01000223.1:0-10649 GCF_003947565.1 Actinomadura sp. WAC 06369
CACCCACCCCGCGCTCCGCGCATCCCTCCAGGAGGCGACGTTGCCTGTCCTCACCGCGCCCGCGTTGGCCGCCGACCCGCCGGCCATGGCGTGGACGCTGCCGCCGTGGGCGCTGCTGCTCCTCCTCGCCGGCGGCATCGCCCTGCTGCTGCTACTGGTCATCAAGGCGAAGCTGCACGCCTTCCTCGCGCTGCTCGTGGTCAGCGTCGGCGTCGGCCTCGCGGCCGGCATCCGGCCCACCGACCTGCCCGCCGTGCTCGAGGCCGGCATGGGCGAGACGCTCGGCGAGATCGCGATCATCGTCGCGCTGGGCGCCATGCTGGGCCGCGTCATGCAGGAGTCCGGCGCGGCCGAGGTGCTGTCGGGCCGACTGCTGGCGGCGTTCAGCGAGAAGCGCGCGCCGCTCGCCGTCGGGCTGACGGCGCTGATCTTCGGTGTGCCGGTCTTCTTCGACGTCGGCTTCATCATCCTGCTGCCGCTGATCTACGCGGTGGCGCAGCGGTCCGGCCGGTCGCTGATCAGCATCGCGCTCCCGGCCGTCGGCGGCCTGGCGATCATGCACGCGGTGCTGCCGCCGCACCCCGGTCCCGTCGCCGCCGCGGGCCTGCTCGGCGCCGGCCTCGGCTGGGTGACGATCATGGGCCTGGTGTGCGGCCTGCCCGCCTGGTTCATCGGCGCGTACCTGTTCGGCATCAAGGTCGGCGACCGGCTGGACACGCCCGTCCCGGCGCAGCTCGTCGCCGAGGCGCGGGAGCAGTCCGGCCGCGCGGGCGGCACCGCCGGCCAGGGCGGCGCGGACGGCGGCGGGGCGGCGCGGGCGCCGTCGTTCGCGGTGACGCTCGCCGTGATGCTGCTGCCGGTGCTGATGATCATGATGAACACGTTCGCCGACACGGTGCTGCCGGACGGCGGGGTGCAGTCGGCGCTCCGGTTCATCGGCTCGCCGGTCATCGCGCTGACCGTGGCGACGCTGCTGTCGTTCTGGCTGCTCGGCCTGCGCGGCGGGTTCAGCATGGACCGGCTGGAGAAGGCGGCGTCCGCGTCGCTCGGGCCGGTGGCGCTGGTGCTGCTGGTGACGGGCGCGGGCGGCGTGTTCGGCGCGGTGCTGGAGAGCACCGGCGCCGGGGAGGCGCTGGCCGACCTGCTCGGCGAGACGTCGCTGCCGGTGGTCGTGCTGGCGTTCCTGATCGCGACCGCGCTGCGGGTCGCGCTCGGGTCCAAGACGGTGGCGATCGTGACGACCGCGCCGATCGTCGCCCCGCTGATCGCGGAGGCGGGGCTGTCGCAGCCGGAGACCGCGCTGGTGGTGGTCGCGGTGGCCGCGGGCGGCACCGTCCTGTCGCACGTCAACGACTCCGGGTTCTGGCTGTTCAACCGCTACATGGACATCGACATCCGGACGACGCTGAAGAGCTGGACGCTGATGGAGACGTTCATGGGCGGCACCGCGTTCGCCATCGCGGCGGCGCTCAGCCTCGTCCTCTCCGTCACCTGACGCGGCGTTCCGCGCCGCGCGCCGGAGCCCCCGCCCCCACCGGGCGGGGGCTCCGCCGCTTCAGTGGTCCTTCACCTCGGTGTTCTGGCTCGCGTGCAGCAGCCAGCGCCCGTCCTCGTCCTTCGTCATGACGTACAGCGGCGCGCCCTCGGAGCCGCCGTCCGGCGCGCGGTAGACCTGCCGGACCTTCACGGCGGCCACGTCGGGGCGCAGGAACTGCACGTGGACGGGCTCGTACGTGACGGGCCCCTCGAAGACGGCGCCCGGCAGGACGGCGCGGGTGAACTCGGCGATCGCGTCCAAGCCGATCAGGACTCTGCCGTGCCCGGTCGTCCACAGGGCTTCGGGATGGAACAGCTCCAGGAAGCCGTCGACGTCCCTGGCCCGCTGGGTGCGCTCAACGGTGGCCACGACTTCGTGGATGGCCTTGATGTCCGCGGTTTCGTTCATTTCGGTGCTCATGGCGACGACTCTGCAACCTCAACCTTTGTCGAGGTCAACGGCCCGGCCGTCCGACGTGATCAAGGTCATGCCCCCGACCGGCGAGGGTGAGCGGGATTACGACGACAAGTAGTACTACGGCTCGTAGTATGTCGTACAGGACGTAGTACTACAGCTTGTAGTAGATAGCCGGGGAGGCCCGCGCAATGAGGACGGGGACGTTCGGCCGGGAGCAGGGTGGCCATGGACACGGTTGACATCGCACGGTGGCAGTTCGGGATCACGACCGTCTACCACTTCCTGTTCGTCCCGCTGTCCATCGGGCTCGTCGCCCTCGTCGCCGGGATGCAGACCGCCTGGGTGCGGACGGGCAAGACCGAGTACCTGCGGGCCACGAAGTTCTGGGGCAAGCTCTTCCTGATCAACTTCGCGATGGGCATCGTGACGGGGATCGTGCAGGAGTTCCAGTTCGGCATGAACTGGTCCGCCTACTCCCGGTTCGTCGGGGACGTCTTCGGCGCGCCGCTCGCCATCGAGGGGCTGCTCGCCTTCTTCTTCGAGTCGACCTTCCTCGGCCTCTGGATCTTCGGCTGGGACCGGCTGCCGAAGAAGATCCACCTCGCGTGCATCTGGATGGTGTCGCTCGGCACCATCCTCTCCGCGTTCTTCATCCTCGCCGCGAACTCCTGGATGCAGAACCCCGTCGGCTACCGCATCGACGAGGCGTCCGGGCGCGCCGAGCTCACCGACTTCTGGGCCGTCCTGACGAACCCGATGCACCTCACCGCGTTCCCGCACACCATCGCGGCGTCGTTCGTCACCGCCGGGATGTTCGTCGCCGGGGTCAGCGCGTGGCACCTGATGCGGCGCAAGCACGTCGAGGTGTTCCGGCCGTCGCTGCGGATGGCGCTCGTCGTCACCGCCGTCGCGTCCATCGCCGTCGCGATCAGCGGCGACATGCTCGGCAAGGTCGTCACCGAGCACCAGCCCATGAAGATGGCCGCCGCCGAGGGGCTGCACGACACCCAGACCGGGGCGCCGTTCTCGCCCTTCAGCGTCCGGAACCTCGACGGCACCGAGGAGATCGTCGGCCTCGAGGTGCCCGGCATCCTGTCGTTCCTCGCCACCGGCAGCTTCGACGGCGAGGTCCAGGGCATGGACGACCTCCAGGCCGCCGCCGAAGCCGAGCACGGCCCGGGCGACTACACGCCGAACGTCCCCGTCACGTACTGGACGTTCCGGATGATGGTCTACATCGGGATGGCCACCGCCGGGCTGTCGATGCTCGGCCTCTGGCTGACCCGCCGCGGCCGCCTGCCCGGCAACCCGTGGGCGTGGCGGATCGGGATGCTGTCGCTCGCGCTCCCGTTCATCGCCAGCTCCGCCGGATGGGTGTTCACCGAGATGGGACGCCAGCCGTGGTCGGTGTACGGGCTGATGCAGACCTCGCAGAGCGTCTCGCCCGGCGTGTCCGCCGGCGCGATGCTGCTCTCCGTCGCCGCGCTGACCTCGCTCTACGCCGTCCTGTTCGTCATCGAGGTCAAGCTGCTCGCCAAGTACGCGAAGGCCGGGCCGCCCACCGAGGACGAGGTCGCGCCGGCGCCCGAGGACGGCGACGACGACCACGACGAAGAGCGCGCGCTCGCGTTCGCCTACTGACTTCCGAGCGAAAGGGCCCGCCGTCATGGACCTGACGACCGCCTGGTTCCTGATCATCGCGTTTCTGTGGATCGGCTACTTCTTCCTGGAGGGCTTCGACTTCGGCGTCGGCATGCTGCTGCCGGTGCTGGGCCGCGACGACGTCCGCCGCCGGGTCGTGATCAACACGATCGGCCCGGTGTGGGACGGCAACGAGGTGTGGTTCATCGTCGCGGGCGCGTCGATGTTCGCCGCCTTCCCCGAGTGGTACGCGACCCTGTTCAGCGGCTTCTACCTGCCGCTCCTCCTCATCCTGCTCGCGCTGATCGTGCGCGGCGTCGCGTTCGAGTACCGGGGCAAGCGCGACGACGCGCTGTGGCGCGCCCGCTGGGACCGCGCGATCTTCTGGGGAAGCGTCGTCCCCGCGTTCCTGTGGGGCGTCGCGTTCGCGAACATCGTCCGGGGCGTCCCGCTGGACGCCGACCACGAGTACGCCGGGACGCTCCTCGACCTCCTCAACCCGTACGCGCTGCTCGGCGGGCTGACCACGCTCACCCTGTTCGTCCTGCACGGGGCCGTGTTCGTCGCGCTGAAGACCACCGGGAGCGTCCGGACGCACGCGCGGAGCATCGCACGCGTCGCGGCCGCCGCCGCGCTCGTCGTCGCCGGGGCGTTCCTGCTGGTCACGCAGATGCAGTACGGCAAGGCGTGGACGTGGCTCGCGGTCGCCGGCGTCGCCGCCGGGCTCCTCGGCGCCGCCGCCGCGAACGCCCGCGGCCGCGAGGGCTGGGCCTTCATCGGGACCGGGACGGCCGTCGTCCTCGCCTTCGTGACGCTGTTCGGCTCGCTGTTCCCCGACGTGATGCCGTCCACGATCAGTGCCGCGAACGGCCTGACGAAGGAGAACGCGGCGTCCAGCGCCTACACCCTCGAGATCATGACGTGGGTCGCGCTGGTGTTCACCCCGATCGTGATGATCTACCAGGGCTGGACGTACTGGGTGTTCCGCAAGCGGATCGGCACCGCGCAGATCCCGCCGGCGAAGACCCCGAAGCGCAAGAGCCCGGTCGGATGAAGCCCCTCGACCCGCGCCTGCTGCGCCACGCCCGCACCACCCGCGCGTTCCTCGCCGCGTCGGCCGTCCTCGGCACCGCGACCGCCGGGCTGGTCATCGCGCAGGCGACGCTGCTCGCCGACATGATCGCCCGGACGTTCCTCGGTTCGGCCGGCCTCGGCGACCTGCGCGCCCCGATGCTGCTGCTCCTCGCGGTCGTCGCGGGCCGCGCCGCCGTCGCGTGGCTCCAGGAGGTGGCGGCGCACCGGTCGGCCGCCGCCGTCAAGTCCCAGCTCCGAGGCCGCCTCCTGGAGCACGCGACCCTGCTCGGCCCGCGCTGGCTGTCGGGCGAGCGCAGCGGCGAACTGGCGACGCTCGCCACCCGCGGCGTCGACGCCCTCGACGGCTACTTCGCCCGCTACCTGCCGCAGCTCGTCCTCGCCGTGACGGTCCCGCTGGCCGTCGGCGCGCGCATCCTGCTCGGCGACTGGCTCTCCGCGGTGATCATCGCGGTGACCGTCCCGCTGATCCCCGTCTTCGCGATCCTGGTGGGCCTCGCGACGCAGTGGAAGATGGACCGGCAGTGGCGCACCCTCTCGCTGCTGTCCGCGCACTTCCTGGACGTCGTCGCGGGCCTGCCCACGCTGAAGGTGTTCGGCCGCGCGAAGGCGCAGGCGCGCGGCATCCGCGAGGTCACCGGCCGCTACCGCAAGGCCACCATGTCGACGCTGCGGATCGCGTTCGTGTCGGCGATGGTCCTCGAACTGCTGTCGACGCTGTCCGTCGCGCTCGTCGCCGTGTCGATCGGGCTCCGCCTCGTCGACGGCGGCATGGCGTTCGAGACCGCGCTGCTGATCCTGATCCTCGCGCCCGAGGCGTACTTCCCGCTGCGCCAGGTCGGCGCCCAGTACCACGCGAGCGTCGAGGGCCTCACCGCCGCCGGACGCATCTTCGAGGTCCTCGAGACCCCGCCGCCGGAGGCCGGGACGGACACCCGCGTCCCGGACGTCCGCCGCGCCACGATCCGCGTCGACGGCGTCACCGTCGCCTACCCGGAACGCGACGCGCCCGCCCTCGACGCCTTCTCCCTCACGCTCCACCCGGGGGAGACCGTCGCCCTCACCGGCCCGAGCGGGTCGGGCAAGTCGACGCTGCTGAACGTCCTCCTCGGGTTCGTCCGGCCCGACGCCGGGCGCGTCCTCGTCGACTGGGCCGACCTCGCCGACCTCGACCCGGACGCGTGGCGGCGCCACCTGGCGTGGGTGCCGCAGCGCCCGTACCTGTTCGCCGGGACGATCGCCGCGAACATCCGCCTCGGCGACCCGGACGCGACCGACGAGGCGGTGCGGGCCGCCGCCCGCGCCGCGAACGTCCTCGAGTTCGCCGACGGCCTCCCCCGCGGCCTCGACACCCCGATCGGCGAGCGCGGCGCGGGCCTGTCGGCGGGGCAGCGGCAGCGGGTCGCGCTCGCCCGCGCGTTCCTGCGGGACGCGCCGCTGCTCCTGCTGGACGAGCCGACCTCGGGCCTCGACGCGGAGAGCGAGGCGGCCGTCATCGAGGCCGTCCGCCGCCTCGCCGCCGACCGCACGGTCGTCCTCGTCGCCCACCGCCCCGCCCTGGCCGCCCTCGCCGACCGCATCGTCCACGTCGCCCCGGCGGAGGTGGCGGCGTGAACACCGCACCCCACCCGACCCCCCGCGCGACGGCCAAGGGGGCGCTTCGCGGTGACCGGCCGTGGATCGGCGCGCGTCCGGCCCCCGCCGGCGGTGGCCGCGGCCTCGGAACGACCGATCGTCCCGCCGGCAGCCGCACCTCGGTGCGCCTTCAGGAAGGCAGGGCGGCGTGAAGATTGCGACAACCCCGAATCCCCGCGCGACGGGTGGGGCCACCGGAACGAACACTCCCCGCCCGCCCAGGGGGGCCGACCCCAATCCGATTGTCGAACGTGCAGGTGAAACGGCGGGACGGGAACGCGAAACTGTGGAAAACCCGGGCCGGCCCGTTCTGCGGCTGATCAAGATGACCCGGCCCGTGCGGGGGCGGCTGGCCGTGTCCGTCGTGTTCGGGGTGCTCGCGCTCGGGAGCGGCGTCGCGCTGATGGGGACGTCGGCGTGGCTGATCTCGCGGGCGGCGCAGCATCCGCCCGTCCTGATGCTGATGGTCGCGATCGTGGCGGTCCGGGCGTTCGGGATCGGGCGCGGGGTGTTCCGGTACGTGGAGCGGCTCGTCGGGCACGACGCGACGTTCCGGATCCTCGCCGACCTGCGGGCCCGCGTCTACGAGCGGCTGGAGCGGCTCGCGCCGGCGGGGCTGCCCGCGTTCCGCGGCGGCGACCTGCTCGCCCGGCTCGTCGACGACGTCGACGCCGTCCAGGACCTCTACCTGCGGACGCTGCTGCCGTGCGCGGTCGCGGCCGTCGTGGGCGGCGCGTCGGTCGGGGTGGCGTGGGCGCTGCTGCCCGCCGCCGGGGCCGTGCTGCTGGCGGCGCTGCTGGCCGCCGGGCTCGCGGCGCCGTGGCTGTCGGCGGCGGTCGCGCGGCGGGCGGAGCGGCGGACGGCCGACCTGCGGGGCGAGCTGGCGTCGCACGTCGTCGACACGCTGCACGGGGCGCCCGAGCTGATCGCCTACGGCGCGGCTCCGGCGCGGCTCGCGGAGGCCGCCCGGATCGACCGGGAGTTCACCCGCGCGACGGCCCGGTCGGCGGGGACGGCCGGGCTGGGCGCGGCGCTGTCGGCGCTCGCGGGCGGGCTGGCCGTGTGGGGCGGGCTCGCGACGGGCGTGCCGGCGGTGCGGGACGGGACGCTCGACGGGGTGCTGCTCGCGGCCGTGGTGCTGCTGCCGCTCGCCGCGTTCGAGGTCGTCAACGGGCTGCCGCTCGCGGCGCAGTACCTGGAGCGGGTGCGGGCGTCGGCGGCGCGGGTGTTCGCCGTCCTGGACGGCCCCGAACCCGTGCGGGACCCGGACGAGCCGGTGCGGCTCCCGGAGGGGCCCCACACGGTCCGCGTCACGGACCTGCGCGCGCGCTGGACGCCCGACGGGCCGTGGGCGCTCGACGGCGTGTCGCTCGACCTGGCGCCCGGACGCCGCGTCGCGGTGGTGGGCCCGAGCGGTTCGGGCAAGTCGACGCTCGCGTCCGTGCTGCTGCGGTTCCTCGAACCGGCGGGCGGACGGGTGACGCTGAACGGCACGGACGTCCGCGACCTCGCCGGGGACGACCTGCGCACCGTCGTCGGGCTGTGCGCGCAGGACGCGCACCTGTTCGACTCGACGATCGGCGAGAACCTGCGGCTGGCGCGGCGCTCGGCGACCGACGCGGAGATCCGCGACGCGCTGCGGCGGGCGCGCCTCCTGGAGTGGGTCGACGCGCTGCCGTCCGGACTGGACACGCGGGTCGGGGAGCACGGCGCGCAGGTGTCGGGCGGGCAGCGGCAGCGGATCGCGCTGGCCCGCGCGCTGCTGGCGGGCTTCCCGGTCCTGCTGCTGGACGAGCCCGCGGAGCACCTCGACACCGCGACGGCCGACGCCCTGACCGCCGACCTCCTCGCGGCCACCGAGGACGCCGCCGGGCAGGGGCGCACGACCCTGCTCGTCACGCACCGGCTCGCGGGCCTGGACGCCGTCGACGAGATCATCGTGCTCGACCGGGGGCGGATCGCCGATCGCGGCACGCATGCCGAGCTGGCGGCCCGTCCGGGGATCTACCGGTCGATGTGGGAGCGGGAGCGCGCCGCCCCGGCGATCAGCGTGCCCTGACCGGAACCGGCGCGAGGCGGTCGATCTCCCGGCCCAGGGCGAGGACCATGGCGTCGAACGCGGGCACGCCGTAGCGCGCGCGCAGCGCGGGGTAGACGTCCTTGCGCGCCGCTTCCCGCAGCATCTGGCTCAGAGTTTCGTGCGGAACCGCCCTGCCGCGCGAAAATTCTTCGTGCGAATACCGGGCGAGGCGCAGCAGTTCCGGGTGCGCGGCCGATTCCGAAAGGATCATCCGGGCGGCGTCAGCGAGATTCATGCCGCGAGTGTAAGTCCCGCACCGCGCCGAGCGCCGAGGGTCCGTACCGTCCGTCAGGAAAAAGGGTCGGGATTATGGTCGGACCGAAACGGGGTCGCGCGGGCGGTGCGGCCGCCGGACCGGGGCGATCTTTTCCGCCCGATGACCGCATCCGGACACCGATCCGGACCGACCGACACCGGGACCGGACGCCCGCCGCGCCGCCGCGCGCGCCCGTGCGGCGCACGCGACGCCCGTCCGGCCGGTGCGCACCCCCCGCGCGCATGATCATCGGCCGCCGAGGTCAGGCCGACTTTCCGGGGCCGCGCCCGCCGGGCGGCGGCGGGCCGTCCGGGGTCCCCTTGCCGAACACGGCCGAACCGTCAAGGGGCCGACGGACCGCACGCTTTACGTGCGGTCCGTCACACTCCGTTCATTGATCACCCCGAAGACCGCTGTTAACGTTCCGGCCGACCGAAGCATTGGTCTTTCACGACGAGGTGAGGGGACCACCGCGGTGATCAATGACTTATAGGTTCGCGCCTACGCGAATCATGAACCGTTTGACACGCATCGGGCCGACACAATCGGTCGCGCACACCTTTCGCTACACCCATCCACGCGTAGTCAGGTGAACGGTACAACTAAATGACAATCCAATCTCAGGTCACCCCTGCCGGAGAGCGGGCCGGCGGAACCCTGGGAGAGCGGCTGCTCGCGTTCGCGCGCGGTCCGCTGTTCCGCGGTGATGCCCGGGTCCTGCACGCCCCCAACCCGTACCGCCGGGCGCTCGCCCCCGACACCCTCACCGCGGACGACTTCGACCGGCCGCTCACCGCCGCGGCCCCGTCCGCGCACCGCGCGCTCGCCGCGCACCGGCTGCTCGGCACCTTCTACGAGGCCGAGACCGTCCTGCTCCCCGAGCAGGGACTCGCGCCGCTGCACGACGACTTCGCCCGCTTCTACGGCGAGGACCTGCGGGAACTCCGCGAGAGCTCCCTGTCGGAGCTGGAACGCCTCGCGTTCGGCTGCCTCGCCGGCGCCGTCGACGTCAGCGGCGCCGACACCGTCGACGTCCTGGACTCCTACTTCCGGCACGTCGTCGCCGAGGCCGCGACCGGCCCGTCCCCCGCGCTCGCCGCCGTCGCCGCCGCGCACGACCGCCGCACCGCCGCCGACCTGTACCTCGTGCAGCTCGCCCTGGACGGCCTCACCGAGGCGTCCGCGATGTCGCGCAACCTCGCCGGCGCGTACGGCCCCGAGCAGTCCGCCCTGTTCAAGATCTTCATCGACGAATTCGGGTACGGCGTCCACGACGCGAAGCACACCACGATCTTCGCCAAGATGCTGCGCAGCCGCGCCATGGCGACCCATGTGCACGCGTACTGGAACTTCTATCTCGCCGGGCCGCTCGCCACGAACAACTATTACTACTATCTATCGCGCGACCATGCGAAGTTCTTCCGGTACGCGGGCGCGGTGACCTATGCGGAAGCCGTTTTCGCCCCCGGATTCGTGGAAATGGTCAAGATATTCCGCGACATCTTCGGCGACGCGGTGGACCTGCACTACTGCGACGAGCACGCGCACATCGACGAGCACCACGGCCGCATCACCCGCGAGCAGGTCCTGCTCGCCCTCGCCGACCGGCACGGCCCCCGCGTCGTCCCCGAGCTGCTCCGCGGCGTCGCCGAGGCGCGGCTCGTCGGCGACTGGTTCGAGGCGGACACCGCCGCGCAGATCCGCTGGTCCGACGACCTCACCCGGCACCGCGGCCTCGCCGCGGACGCCCGCACCGCGCGCGGCACCGAACCGGACCGGATCGTCCTGACCCCGGACACGCCCTTCGGCACCCGCACCCGCGACGCCGACGTCGTCCTGGAGATGGCCGCCGGGGAGGCCGACCTCGTCACCACCCCGACCGGGCCGCCCGAACGGCTCGCGCGCGGCGACGTGCTCCTCGTCCCCGCCGGGCGCCTGCACGGCCTGCGCGCCGCGACGCCCGAAGCCGTCTGCCTCGCCCACCCCGTCGA
>NZ_QHJN01000224.1:0-10617 GCF_003947565.1 Actinomadura sp. WAC 06369
GTCGGCGGCTGCGCATGCTCGTGTGACGCCGTCGAGACGGCTGTTGGCCAGTTCGGCGAGTCGGGGGTCGTCGGGGAGGGCGTAGGCGATCTGTCGGTGGCCGCGGGTGATGAGGTGTTCTGCCTGCATGCGGCCGACGCCGCTGCTCCAGGGGGTGTCGGCGAGGCCGTTGTCTTGGGGCGGCTGGGGGAGGACCAGGCCGACGCCCGCTCGTCGCATGGCGTCCTGTTCCTGTCGGGTGAAGGGTTGCATGCCGAAGACGGCTGCGGGGGCGAGGGCGGTGTTCAGTGCGGCCAGCCGTTCCGGCCCGCCGAGGTGGATGTGGGTGACCAGGGTGAGGCCGGCCTCGGTGAGTACCCCGGCGGCGGAGTCGATGAGCCGGTTCATGGCCGGGCCCTGCGGCCAGGGGGGAAGGACGAACAGGACGATGTCGCTCCTGCCGCTGCGCAGTGTCCGGGCGGGAGCGTACGGGACGTAGCCGAGGCGGGCGGCGGCCTGCAGTACGCGTTCCCGGGTCGCCGGGGGAATCGACTGGTTCGGCTTGTCGTTGAGGACGAAGCTCACCGTCGCGCGGGACAGGCCGCTTTCCCGCGCCACGTCGGCGCTGGTGACCCTGCGTGATGGCTTCTTCGCTGACACCGTCGCTCCCGCCGTCGGAACCTCGTCGTGCTGCAAGCAACCGATGTTAGCCGTCGGTTACACGTGTAGGTCCTTGCGCAGGGGCGTTCGAGGGGTGAGCTCTCAGGGGGTCACCATGAGCCGGGTGAGTCGGCGGAGGTGGCGGCGGAAGCGCTGCAGGGTCTCGGGGTCGTCGGGCGGCCTGCGGCGGCTGGAGGCGTCGGGGTAGCCGCTCAGCATGTAGGCGTGCACAGACCAGACGAGGGTCCACATGTGCGCTTCAGGGTCGAGTTCCGGCTTGATGACCCGGGTGAAGAGTTCGAAGCCCGTCTGCTGTGCGGGCGCGCCGATCTCTTCCTCCAGCCCGGTGATGTCGCTGGCGTCGGACATCCAGCGGTGGAACCACAGCCTCGGAACTTCGGGGTTTTCCAGGCACAGCCGCAGGTAGCGGTCGATCATCCGGAACAGCCCCTCGGCATCGGGCGCGAAGTCTTCGCCGACCTCCTCCAGATACTCGTCGATCTGCCGGGCGACCTCCTCGAACGCCGACAGGTACAGGCCGTGCCGCCCTCCGTGGCGGTCGGTCACCGTGTCCACGGTGACGTCGGCGGCGTCGGCGATCATCTGCGTGGACACCGCGTCGTAGCCGAGTTCGGCGAACAGATGGGTCGCCGTGGTCCGTACCCGCTCGTCTGCTTCCTCGCTTCGGCCGTCGGGCCCGGGGCCGGCGCGCTCATCTCCGTCTGCCATCTGGATCACCACCAGGTCATCCGGCTGAAGGACCAGTTCGTTCCACGCTACCTGCCTCGATGCGGCCTCCTGGGAGGACGTCCGGTGGGGCCGCTCGGCCCGCGCACTGGGCGGGCGCGGGCCGGGCGGCGGTCAGCGTGCGGCCTCGCCCGTTTCGGCCTCCTCCAGGCGCTTCAGCTTGGGGACCAGCGCGACGGCGAGGAGGCCGGCGACCGCGAAGCCGGCGGCCAGCCGGAAGGCGTTGGTGAAACCGGCGTCCAAGTAGAACTGGGTGCCCTGCACCACTCTGCCGTCCCGGGCCATCATCACGAAGAACAGTTGTGTCACGACGGTGAGGAGCGTGCCCTGCAGCATGTTCTGAAGACCGTTGGCGCGTGCCTGCTCGGCCGGGGACACCACCTCGATGACCATGACCGGGACGAGCGCGACGATCATGCCGAGGCCGATCGCCGACACGATGCCGACCGTCATCAGCTGCGGCACGGTGTGGTGGAAGTGCGCCGTCAGCCCGTAGCCGACGGCGGCGAACAGGGCAGCGGTCGCCAGGAGGTATCTGCTGTCCACGCGACGGGCGAGCCACCCTGTCGCGACCGCCGTCAGGATGATCACGACGCTGGCCGGTGCGCCGATCCACGCGAGCTTGGTGGCGCTGAACCCCAGCCCGTCGGAAACCGCGGGGATCTTCGGCATCAGCCCGAGCAGCTGGCTGATCGTCCCGGCCGACAGGACGGTGCCGGCGAGCAGTGCCGTCGCCAGGAAGACCGACCAGACGCGGCGGCGGGACAGCATCGAGAGCTCGTAGAGCGGGTGTGCGACGCGGCCCTCGACGACGACGAAGGCGATGATCGCCACTGCTCCGCCGATGACGGAGGCCAGGAACCCGGCGCTGGACCAGCCCCAGTCGCTTCCCCTGCCGACGCCGTAGACGATGGCGGAGACACCGCCGCCGAGGAGCAGTCCGCCGGCCCAGTCCATCGGTGTGCGCTCCTGCCGGACCGGGCTCTCCGGGACGACGGTCATCAGGAGGACCAGGCTCGCCGCGGACGCCGCGGCGAGGAACCACATGGCGCTGCGCCAGCCGTGGCCGTCCAAGAGCCAGCCGGACAGGAAGGGCCCGAACAGCGCGACGAGGCCGACTCCGCCGCCGATCAGCCCGCTGGCGGGGCCGACGAGGCGCGGCGGGAACACGTCCCTGGCGATGGCGAACACCAGAGCCGCGATCGGCGCGTAGAACCCGGCCACGCCGCGGCCGAGCAGAAGGACGGCGAAGTTCGGCGCGAGGGCCGAGACCAGGTCGCCGATCACGCCGAGGACGGTGAGGACGATCATGACGCGCCTCTTGCCGAACAGATCGGCGGCCCTCATCACGAAGGGGGTGAGGAACGCTCCGATCAGTGAGCTGACCAGCACGAACCAGGCGATCTGCGTCGTGTGGAAGTGGACGGCGATCTGGGATTGGGCGTTGCCGGCCAGCAGGCCCGTGACCGACAGCAGTTGGGCAGGCCATATCAGGGCCACCAGCAGGAGTAGGTAGCGCCCGGTGAAGCCGTTGTGCTCTGCCCCGGGCCGTGAGGCGGCGGTCGAGGTCATGGGGGTGGTCCTCTTTCGGAGGTGGGTGGAAAGGGTGACTCGGGACGGACGTCGCCCAGCGGCTGACACGTGTAAGTGCAGAGTGGTCTGGGAGTGCCGGCTGCGGGGGGAGAAGCCCTCGACGTCGAGGATCACTTACACGTGTAACTTCGAGTGCAGGGCAACGTAACAGCGGGGGAGTGTCGTGGCAAGGGTCTGGATGCGGGGTCGAGGACCCGTCGTCCCATGGCCTCCGAGATGTCGGCCGGTCGCCGGTGAGTCGGCTCTTGCCGCGGTGTGAGCTCGGCTGTTAACGTCCTCGCAGCGTTAGTAACACGTGTAAGTAACTCGAGCGGCGGTCCGCTCGCTTTCGAAGCCACCCCGGAGAACGTGTTGTCCGAACCTGTTCCCCTGCCGTCCGTCGCGACGCACGAGACGTCCGCGTCCCCGGACGGGCCGAGCCGTGTCGGCGGCGGGTTCGTCGCGGTCTACGTCGTGGCGTACCTCGCCGTGTACATCGCGGTCATGACACCGGTGCTGGCGTCTCTCGCCATTCGCCTCGAGCAGATCGACCCCGATGGCAAGGAGGCGGCTCTCGGCCTGGTGGTCGGGGTGGGGACCCTCGTCGGGCTCGTGTCCGGTCTGGTCTTCGGGGTGCTCAGCGACAACACCGCCTCCCGGATGGGGCGCCGCCGTCCCTGGATGCTGGCCGGCATGCCGGTGCTGGTCGCCGGTGCGCTGCTCATCGCGGCGTTCGGGTCGGTGGCCGGGGTCCTGGCGGGCTACGTGGTCATGCACCTGGGCCTGAGCATGATCATGTCGCCGCTGACGGCGATCCTGCCGGACCAGGTGCCCGAGGAGCAGCGCGGGAAGGTCGGCGGGCTGATCGGGTTCACCGCGCAGATCGCCGGGGTGGCCGGATTCCAGTTCGCGGGCGCCCTCAGCGGCTCGACGACGCTGCTCTTCCTGGTGCCGGTACTGGTGGCCTGCGGCGGAGTGCTGGTGCTCGTCGTGCGGATGCCCGACCCGCGCCTTCCGAAGGACGCGCGCCGGTCCGGCGACCTCGCCGGGCTCGCCCGCAGCCTCGTGTTCGACCCGCGGCGCCACCCCGACTTCGGGTGGGCCTTCGTGGGGCGGTTCCTGATCCAGTTCAGCCTGATGGTCCTGTCGACGTACCAGCTGTACTTCCTGACCGATCACCTGGGATACGCGCTGGACGACGTGACCGGGCTGCTCGCGATCACCGGCGGGGCCGGGCTGGTGATGACCACGGCGGGGGCGGTCGCGAGCGGTTTCCTCTCCGACCGGCTGAGGCGCCGGAAGCCGTTCATCTACGCGGCGGCCGGTCTCTTCACGGTCGGTTTCCTGGTCGTGGCCTCGGCCTCCTCGTTCGCCGGCGTGCTCGTCGGCTCGCTGTTCATCCTCTTCGGAGCCGGGGTGTTCGGGGCCGTGGACCTGGCGCTGGCGGCGGACGTCCTGCCCGACCGGGAGCGGGAGGCGGGCAGGTTCATGAGCATCTTCCACATCGCCAGCGCGCTTCCCCAGTCGGCGGCGCCGGTGGTGGCGCCGCTCGTGCTGGCGCTGGGAGGCGGTGGGAACTATCCGCTGCTGTTCGTGTTCGCGTCGGGCGTCGCGCTCCTCGGCGGAATGAGCGTCCGGCCGATCAAGGGGGTTCGCTAGCGTGCTACTTACACGTGCTAGTAACCGTGCGCGCTCCGGCCGGATCTTGATGAGGGGGACCATTCGATGACGGCACACGTCGGCACCATCCGTTTCGAGCATCTGCGCGAGCCGCTGGGCGTCGGGACGCCGCGTCCGCGCGTGTCGTGGATCGTCGAGGCAGGCGGGGACGGGTGGACGCAGAGCGCGTACGAGATCGAGGCGCGCGGCGAACGGGTCCGGGTCGATTCCGGTGAGTCGGTGCTGGTGGCGTGGCCGTTCGCGCCGCTGGCGTCGCGCGAGCGGGTCGCGGTGCGGGTGCGCGTCCAGGGGCCGGACGGCTGGTCGCCGTGGAGCGGCGGGGCGCACGTCGAGGCCGGGCTGCTGGAGCCGGACGACTGGTCGGCGCGGTTCGTCGGCCCCGGTGAGGGCTCGCTGGTCCGCGGCGAGTTCGAGGTGCGCGGCCCGGTGCGGTCGGCGCGGCTGTACGCGACGGCCCTCGGGGTCTACGAGGCGGAGCTGAACGGGACGGTCGTCGGCGACCACGTGCTCGCCCCGGGCTGGACGGCCTACGGCCATCGGCTGCGCTACCAGACGTTCGACGTCACCGGGCTGCTGCGGGAAGGCGCCAACTGCCTCGGGGCCGTGCTCGGCGACGGCTGGTACCGGGGACGGCTCGGCTTCGAGGGCAAGCGCGCCCTGTACGGCGACCGGCTCGCGTGGCTCGCGCAGCTCGAGGTCGTCTACGAGGACGGGACGGGCGAGCGGTTCGGCACCGACGCGTCCTGGCGGGCGGCGTCCGGCCCGCTGGTGTCGTCGGACCTGTACGACGGCGAGGTCCACGACGCGCGGCTGGAGCGTCCGGGCTGGTCGTCGCCCGGCCACGACACCGGCGGCTGGTCGCGGGTCGAGGTCGTGGAGCGCGACCCGTCCACGCTCGTCGCCCCGACGGGACCGCCGGTGCGCAGGACCGAGGTCCTGGCGCCCGTGGAGACCGGGACGAAGCCGGACGGCACCCGGATCGTCGACTTCGGCCAGAACCTGGTCGGCAGGCTGCGGGTCACCGCGCGCGGCCGGGCCGGGGAGAAGATCGTGCTGCGGCACGCCGAGGTGCTCCAGGACGGCGAATTGTGCACCGCCCCGCTGCGCACGGCCCAGGCGACCGACACCTACGTCCTGCGCGGCGGCGAGGACGAGACGTGGGAGCCGCGCTTCACCTTCCACGGGTTCCGCTACGCCGAGATCAGCGGTCCGGTGCGGGACGTCGCCGCCGTGGTGTGCCACTCGGACCTGGAGCGCACCGGCTGGTTCACCTGCTCCGATCCGCTGGTGGAGCGCCTGCACGAGAACGCCGTCTGGAGCATGCGCGGCAACTTCCTCGACGTGCCCACCGACTGCCCCCAGCGGGACGAGCGCCTCGGCTGGACGGGCGACCTGCAGGTGTTCGCGCCGACGGCGTCGTTCCTGTTCGACAGCGCCGGCCTCCTGACGTCCTGGCTCGCCGACCTGGCCGCCGAGCAGCGGCGGGACGGCCTGGTGCCCTTCGTCGTGCCGAACGTGATGGGAGCGACCGGCAACGCGGCCGCGGCCTGGGGCGACGCCGCAGTGATCGTGCCCTGGGTGCTGTACCGCCGGTACGGCGACGCGGGCATCATCGAGGCACAGTTCGACAGCATGCGCGCGTGGGTCGACCACGTCGCGGGGCTGGCCGGGCCGGACGGGCTCTGGAACAGCGGCTTCCAGTTCGGCGACTGGCTGGACCCGACCGCGCCTCCGGAGCGGCCGGAGCAGGCGAAGACCCCGCCCGAGATCGTGGCCACCGCCTACTTCGCGCGGTCGGCCGACCTGCTGTCGCGGGCCGCCGCCGTCCTCGGCCGCGCCGAGGAGGAAGGCCGCTACCGCGCCCTGGCGGACAGGGTCCGCCGGGCGTTCCAGGACGAGTACACCACCGCGTCCGGCCGGCTGCTCAGCGACTCGCCCACGGCGTACGCGCTGGCGCTGGAGTTCGCGCTGCTGCCCGGCCCCGAGCAGCGTCGCCACGCCGCGGCGAGGCTCGTCGAGCTGGTGCGCGGAAGCGGCTACACCATCGCCACCGGGTTCGTCGGGACGCCGCTGATCTGCGACGCCCTCACGGAAGAGGGGCACGTTGATGCGGCCTACCGGCTGCTGATGCAGCGCGACTGTCCGTCGTGGCTCTACCCCGTCACCATGGGCGCCACGACGATCTGGGAGCGGTGGGACAGCCTCCTGCCCGACGGCACCGTGAACCCCAGCGGCATGACGTCCTTCAACCACTACGCGCTGGGCGCCGTCGCCGACTGGCTGCACCGCACCGTCGCCGGGCTCGCCCCGGCCGCGCCCGGCTACCGGGAGATCGAGATCCGCCCCCGGCCCGGCGGGGGACTGACCCACGCGGGCGCCCGGCTGCGCACACCGTACGGGGCCGCCGAATGCTCCTGGCGAATCGAGAACGGACGCCTCGACGTGAAGGCCGTCGTCCCCGCGAACGCCACCGCGCACGTCGCCCTGCCGGGCGCCGACCGCTTCACCGTCGGCTCGGGTGCCTACCGCTGGGACGTCCCGTACGCCGCCGACGGGGACGACGCGGCGCCGCTCACGCTGGACAGCACCCTCGCGGAGGTCGCCGACCGGCCCGGCGCACGGCGGGTCCTCGGCGACGCGATCGTCCGGCGGCTTCCGGAACTCGCCGAGCACGTCGAGGCGGGGCTGGGCGCCGTTCAGCAGAACATGACCGTCCGCGAGGCGATCGCGATGATCCCCGGCGGCGGCGACGACCTGCCCGCCGACATCGAGGCCGGCTTCGCCTGGCTCGGCTGACCGAGAGAGAAGAGGAACACCATGATGCGACTCGCCGACCGACGAGTGCTGATCACGGGGGCGGGCTCCGGTATCGGCCGCGCCACCGCGCTGCGGCTGCTCGCCGAAGGCGCCCGCGTGGTGGCCGGCGACATCGCCGAGGACGGGCTGAAGGAGACCGCCGCGCTGGCCGCGGAGGCCGGGACGGCCGACCGGCTCACCGTCACGCCCGTCGACATCGCCGACGAGGCGGCGGTCGGCGCGGCCGTCGCCGCGGCGGTCGAGAACCTCGGCGGCCTGGACGCGCTCGTCAACACGGCGGGCATGCTGCGCGGCGCCCACACGCACGAATGCTCGCTGGAGCTGTGGAACCGGGTCATCGGAGTGAACCTCACCGGAACCTTCCTGATGACGAGGGCCGCGCTGCCCGCGCTGCTGGAGTCCGGGCGGGGCGTGGTGGTGAACTTCAGCTCCACCTCGGCGTTCTTCGCCCACCCGTTCATGGCGGCCTACTCGGCGAGCAAGGGCGGCATCGCCTCCTTCACCCACAGCCTCGCGCTCGAGTACTCCGAGCAGGGCCTGCGGGCCGTGAACATCGTGCCGGGCGGCATCAGCAGCGGCATCACCGACAACATCGCCGACCTGGTGCCCGCGGACGTCGACTGGAACCTCTTCCTGAAGCTGACCCCGGCGATCGGCGACGGCATGCCCGGCCCGGAGAACGTCGCCGGGGTCGTGGCGATGCTCGTCTCCGACGACGGCGCGTTCGTCACCGGCACCGAGATCCGCATCGACGGCGGCGCCCACCAGTGACCCCGCCGCCCCCGGCGGACCGACCCGCAACCGACATGAAAGGAACCGCGAACGTGCCGCGAACCGACCCCGCCGGCCTCCCGCTGGAGCGGAAGGCCGCCCTGCTGTCAGGGCGCGACTTCTGGAGGACGGAGCCGGTGGACGAGGCGGGCGTCCCCTCGATCGTCCTGTCCGACGGGCCGCACGGCATCCGCCTCCAGAAGGGGGAGGCCGACCACATGGGGGTCCACGCGAGCCTCCCGGCCACGTGCTTCCCGCCCGCCGTCGCCATCGGGTCGAGCTGGGACGTCGAGGCGGCGGCCCGCCTGGGCGCCGCCATCGGCCGCGAGGCCCGGGCGCTGGGCGTCGACGTGGTCCTCGGCCCGGGCGTGAACATCAAGCGCTCGCCGCTGTGCGGCCGCAACTTCGAGTACTACTCCGAGGACCCGCTGCTGTCCGGGGTGCTCGCCGCCGCGCACGTGAACGCCCTGCAGGCCGAGGGGCCGGGGGCGTCGGTGAAGCACTTCGCGGCCAACAACCAGGAGACCGACCGGATGCGCGTCAGCGCGGACGTCGACGAGCGCACCCTGCGCGAGATCTACCTGCCCGCGTTCGAACGCGTCGTCACCGACGCCCGGCCCGCGACGGTCATGTCGTCCTACAACCGGATCAACGGCGTGCCCGCCTCGCAGAACCGGTGGCTGCTCACCGAGGTGCTGCGGGAGGAATGGGGGTTCGACGGGGCCGTGGTCTCCGACTGGGGCGGCGTCTACGACCGGGTCGCCGCGCTGGCCGCCGGGCTCGACCTGCAGATGCCCGGGGACGGCGGCGACGGCGACGCCGCGGTCGTCCGCGCCGTCCGGTCCGGCGACCTGGACGAGGCCGTCGTGGACGCGAGCGCCCGCCGCGTCGCGGACCTGGCAGGCCGCCGCGCACCGGCGACGGGAGTCTTCGACACCGACGCCCACCACGCCCTCGCCCGGGAACTCGCGGCGTCCTGCGCCGTGCTGCTGAAGAACGACGGCGCCGCCCTGCCCATCGGCGCGGACGTGCGGCGCATCGCCGTCATCGGCGAGTTCGCCGCCGCGCCGCGCTACCAGGGCGGCGGCAGCTCCCACATCAACCCGACCCGCGTCGACGCGCCGCTGGAGGCCGTCCAGGCGCTGGCCGCCGACCGCGGCCAGAGCGTGACCTACGCGCGCGGGTTCGCGCTCGACGGCGACGGCGACGGGACGGACCTGCGGCGGGAGGCCGTCCGGGCGGCGGAAGAGTCCGACATCGCCGTCGTCTTCCTCGGCCCCGCCAAGGACGCCTCCGAGGGATACGACCGCGCGGACATCGACCTGCCCGCCGAGCAGGTCGAACTCGTCCGCGCCGTGGCGGCCGCCGCCCCGCGGACCGCGGTGGTGCTGTCGAACGGCGGGGTGGTCTCCCTGGAGGGCTTCCACGACGACGTCGACGCGATCCTCGAGGGCTGGCTGCTCGGCCAGGCCGGGGGAGGGGCCGTCGCCGACCTGCTGTTCGGCGTCGCCGTCCCGTCCGGCCGGCTGGCCGAGACGATCCCGCTGCGCCTGCAGGACACCCCGAGCCATCTGAACTTCCCCGGCGAGCAGGGGCACGTCCGGTACGGCGAGGGCGTCATGGTCGGCTACCGGTACTACGAGACGGCCGACCGCGCGGTCCGCTACCCGTTCGGCCACGGCCTGAGCTACGCCACGTTCGCGACCGGCGACATGGACGTCGCCATGACCGGAGAGGACACCGCGACCGTCACCGTGACCGTGACCAACACGGGGGAGCGGGCGGGCGGGCACGTCGTGCAGGTCTACGTCGCCACGACCGCCGGTCCGGTCCGCCGTCCCGCCCGGGAACTGCGCGCCTTCACGAAGGTCTTCCTCGACCCCGGCGAGTCGCGGACGGTCGACCTCCCGCTCGACCGCCGCGCGTTCGCGTACTACGACGTCGAACTCGGCCGCTGGGCGGTCGCGCCCGGCGACTACACGGTGCAGATCGGTGAGAACGCGGCCCGCGTCGTCGCCGAACGGACGATCACCCTCACCGGCGACGCGGTCGCCGCGTCCCTGTCCCTGGACTCCCCGGTCGCCGACTGGTTCGGCCACCCGGTCGTCGGCCCCGTCCTCACCCGGACTCTCAGCGCGGGCATGACCGACGAACAGCGGCGGGAGTCCGAGAAGCACGCCGACATGCTCGACATGGTCGCCTCGCTGCCGATGCGGCAGTTCCTGGCGTTCGTCAGCGTCCCCGCCGAGGACCTCGAGGCGATGATCGAGCTCAGCGAGCAGGCCCCGGCGTCCGCCCCGGCCTGACGAACCGCCGTGGCCCGCCGAGCGGTCCGCGCCGGGCCACGGCACCCACCCACCCCGCACACCAGGAGTCCCCCATGCCCCCCAC
>NZ_QHJN01000225.1:0-10518 GCF_003947565.1 Actinomadura sp. WAC 06369
GGCGGCCGCCGCGCCGGGCGGGGTGTCCCGCTCCGTCACGCTCGTGACCGGGGACCGGGTGGCGGTCACCGCGCGGGACGGACGGGCGCCGCTCGTCGACGTCGAGCCGGGGCCGGGGCGCGAACGCATCGGCTTCTCCGTGCACGTGACGGAGGACGCGATCACCGTGACGCCGATGGACGCCGTGCCGCTGCTCGCGGAGGGACGGCTCGACCGGCGGCTGTTCGAGGTCCACCGGCTGCTCGCGTCCGGGTACGGGGACGAGCGGGACGACCTGCCGCTGATCGCGGCGCGTCCGGTCGGGGCCCTCAAGGCCGGACGGACGATCGCCGCGGGCGGGCTCACGGCGGTGCGGGCGGACAAGGACGGGCTGTCGGAGGCGTGGCGGGAGTTCGTCGGCGCTCCGTCGGCGCGGCTGTGGCTGGACGGGAAGGTGCGGGCGAGCCTGGACGGCAGCGTCCCGCAGATCGGCGCGCCGGCCGCGTGGGAGGCGGGGCTGACGGGCGAGGGCGTCACGGTGGCGGTGCTCGACTCGGGCGTCGACGGGGAGCACCCCGACCTGGAGGTGGCGGAGGCGGCGAACTTCACGCCGACCGCGTCGGCCGGTGACGCGTTCGGGCACGGGACGCACGTCGCGTCGGTGATCGCGGGGTCGGGCGCGGCGTCGGGCGGGACGTACCGGGGGGTCGCGCCGGACGCGCGGATCGTCAGCGGCAAGGTGCTGGACGACACCGGGCAGGGGCGGGAGTCGTGGCTGATCGCCGGGATGACGTGGGCGGCGGAGGAGGCGAAGGCCGACGTCGTGAACCTGAGCATGAGCTGCTTCTGCGACTCGCCGGCGGTCGACCCGGTGGAGGAGGCGGTGAACCGGCTGTCGGAGGAGACGGGCACGCTGTTCGTCGCGGCGGCCGGTGACCTGTCGTGGCCGTACCCCGGGGTGATCGCGCTTCCGGCGGCGGCGGAGTCGGCGCTCGCGGTGAGCAGCGTCGACCGGCAGGACCGTCTCGCGTCGATGGTGCAGGGCCCGCGGATGTGGGACAACCTGATCAAGCCCGAGATCCTGGCGCCCGGCGTGGGGGTCGTCGCGGCGCGGGCGGGCGGCACGTCGGTGGGGGCGCCGGTGGACGGCTCCTACACCCGGCTGTCGGGGACGTCGGTGGCGACGCCGCACGTGGCGGGCGCGGCGGCGCTCGTGGCGCAGCGGCATCCGGGGTGGGACGGCGCGCGGATCAAGTCGATGCTGATGGGTTCGGCGAAGCGGCTGCCCGTGGCGGCGGGGGCGCAGGGCGCCGGACGGGTCGACGCGGGCGCGGCCGTCGCGCGGGGCGTCGCGGCGTCGCCGTCGAGCCTGCACGTGGACGCGAAGTGGCCCGACTCGGGGACGTCCGAGGTGAGGCGGACGGTGACGTACGCGAACGCGTCGGACGCGCCGGTCGAGCTGGCGCTCGAGATCGGCCTGGAGGGGCCGGACGGGGCGCCGCCGCCGGACGGGGCGGTGTCGCTGGACGCGCCGCGGGTGACGGTGCCCGCGAACGGCGAGGCGACCGCGGTCGTCGCGTTCCGGGGGGTCGACGGTGTCGCGGCGGGCGTCTACCAGGGCACGCTGACCGCCAACGGGGCGGACGGCGCGGTGGTGACGCCGGTCGTGGCGTACATGGAGCCGCCGACGAGCGTCGTCACGGTCACGGGGACCGACCGTGACGGGAAACCCGTCCCGTACTTCTGGCCGACCCTCACGAACATGGAGACGGGCCGGTCGTACGACGCGCTGCCGAACGGCGACGGGACGGCCACGGCGCGGGTGCCGGTCGGGACGTACGACGTCGCGGGGCAGTTCGCGACAGGTTCGTCGTGGACGAGCGGGTTCCGGAAGGTCTACGCGCTGGAGGCGGGCGCGAACGCGGTCCCGATGGACGCGCGGCGGACCACGCCCGTCGAGTTCACCAACGACACGGCGGGCGCGGAGCTGACGGGGGCGACCGTGACGCTGAACCGGGTCGCCGAGCCCGGCTACTCGATCATGTACCTGTACGGGGACGCGCGGCGGCGGGTGTCGGTGCAGACGGGCGCGGACGGGCGGCTCGGCTACACGGCGCTGGCCACGTGGGAGAAGGCGGGCGCGGAGACCAGCCCGTACGTGTTCCACGACTTCCGGGCGGAGAGGGGGATCCCGGACGATCCGTCGCTGCGCACGCGGCGCGCGGACATGGCCGGGATCCGGACGTCGGTGCGGGCGTTCGGCGGCGCCGAGAGCGGGTCGCTGCGGTCGTACGCGACCGCGGCGGACGGGACCCTCGCGACGAACGTGACGCGTCCCGTGCCCGGCGACTTCACGCTGTACCTGCGGGCCGGCGGGGGGATCGCGTGGAGCCGGGAGCTGCGGCTGAACGACGGGAGCGGCGAGAACGTCGCCCGGATGCACAAGGGCGAGCGGTCGTACCGGCCGGGCCCGCAGGCGGACGCGTGGAACGCGGCCGTCCTCGGCCCGGTGCCCGCGGACTGGAGCAACCGGCGGGACGGCAACGTGCTGGAGGTCGCGTCGAGCTGCGCGGCGACGGGTGCGCTGGAGTCGTGCGGGCGGGCGTTCACCGGCACGGGCACGCTGACGCTCGCCCGGGACGGCGCGGTCCTCGCGGAGAAGGAGATCGACGGGTGGGACACGCCCGACATCGAGGCGACCGTCCCGGCCGGGGCGGCGGCGTACACGCTTCGGGAGTCGATCGCGTGGCCCGGCGGGTCCGTCCCGGCCCGGCAGGACACCGTGTGGACGTTCCGGTCCGCCGAGACGGAGGCGGCGGCGAAGCTGCCGCTGCTGGTCGCGCGGTTCCTGCCCGCCGGACTGGACGAGCGCAACCGGGCGCCCGGCGACCGGGCGACGCTCGTCCCGTACTGGGTCGAGCGCCTCCCGGGCGCCGCGGCGGTGCCGGTCGCGTCGATCACGGTGGAGGCGTCGTTCGACGACGGCGCGACGTGGCGGGAGCTGCGGGCCGCCGGGGGCGCCGCGCTGGGCGTCGTCCGCGTCGACCCGCCGGACGGCGCCAAATTCGTGTCGCTGCGGGCGACGGTGCGGGACCGCGACGGCAACGCGGTGACGCAGACGGTCGTCCGCGCCTACGGCCTGTCGTGAGGGCCGCCGGCCGGTGGCCGCGGGGTCACCGGCCGGCGGTGTATCCGCGGTAGGTCTCGAACGCGGGCTTCGGGGTGTAGTCGTCGTGGAGCAGGCCGAAGCGGTGGAACAGGCCGTCGCGGGACGAGTCGGCGTCGCGGAGCGCGAAGTGCAGGTAGGCGCCGACGCCGAGGTCGCCGCTCAGGCGGACGACGGTGCCGAGGACGGCGTCCAGGACCTCGGCCTGCCGTTCGGGGGTGCGGTCGGGGCCGGTGGGCCAGCCGTTCTCGGTGAGGTGCAGCGGGACGGAGGAGGGGATTCCCGCCGACGTCATGAGGTCGCGGTGCATCTCGAGGAGCCCGGCGGTGGCGGCGCCGGGGTCCGGGGCGGGCATGAACACGTCGGGGAAGAAGTCGAGGCCGACGTAGCCGAGGGCGTCGAGGAACGGCTGCCCGCCGAGTTCGGTGAGGCCGGCGAGGAACCCGGCGGCGGGGCCGAACATCGGCGTGGTGTTGAAGCCGACGCGCAGGCCGTCCAGGCCGAGGCGGTCGGCCTCGGCGCGGGCGGCGACGACGCCTTCGACGAGGGCGCGGCGGACGTCGGGGTAGTAACCGTCGAGCGTGGGGATCCCGGCGACGTTGGGCTCCTCGGTGATCTGGAGCGTCGCGATGTGCGGGCCGTGGCGGCGCAGGGTGTCGCGGACGAAGTCCAGGTAGCCGGGCACGTCGCCGGACGCCGACTGGTACTGGACGACGAGGTCGAGGCGGCGCCCCTCGCCCGCGTACTGCTCGACGTCCTGCGGGGCCTCCGGGCGGGGGCGTCCGGGGTCGGTGAAGCCGCGGTAGCCCCGGACCAGGAACGGGCCGTCGCCCTGGAGGTCGCGGAGGGCCGCGAGGATCTTCGCGGGGTCGTCGGCGGGTCCGGTGGCGAGGCCGCCCTCGTCGTCTCCGGTGACCCCGCCCGGGTAGATGCCGTACTCCATCAGTCCTCCTCGCTGTCGGGCCAGGCGAGCGAGCCGTCGGCGATCTCCGTGAGGACTTGCTCGACCCACGCCAGCTCGGCCTGGACGAGCGCGCGCGCGTACTCGGCCTCGATGACGTACAGGCGCGGGACGTCCGCTTCGGCGAGCCCGGTGTCGATGCGGGCGAGGTCGTCGCGGAGCCGTCCGGCCCGGTCGGCGAGGGCGTCCGCCGCCCCCTCGGGGCCCAGCGCCCCGAGGTAGGCGACGGCCGTGAGGAACACCGGGTACTCCCGCCGCGGCGCCCGGATCAGCTCGTCGAGCCGCCGGACGAACGCGTCGCGGCCGTCGCCGGTCAGCTCGTAGACGGTCCGGGCGGGGCGGGTCCCGTCCCGGACGGTCTCGCGGGCGCGGGCCCAGCCCTCGCGTTCGAGCGCCGCGACGACGTCGTACAGCGAGCCCCGGTTCGTCCGGACGTTCGTGCCGCGCTCGCGCAGCACGACGCCCATCTCGTACGGGTGCATCGGGCGTTCCATCAGCAGGCCCAGCACCGCGAGGGCCAGCGGGTTGTCCACACTTCGTGCCATAGTCGCTCCCTGATATCAGGAACCGACTATAGCGCGGTGAGGGACCGGAACGTCCGCAGGAGGACGTGCGCGAGGTTGTAGACGACGAGCCCCGGCGGCGCGGCGGCCGCCTGCGCCGGGTCGTTCACGATCGTCGTCATCGCCTTGCCCGCCCCGGCCGCCGCCGCGCGGACGGCCTCGGTCGCGGCCCGCACGTCCGGTTCGGCGGCGCCGCCGGTCAGGCCCATCGCCACCGACAGGTCGGCGGGCCCGACCATGACCGAGTCCACCCCCTCGACGGCGGCGATCTCGGCCGCGTTCGCGCACGCCCGCGGCGTCTCGGCCATCACCACGACGACCGTCCGCTCGGCGGACCGCCGCAGGTGGTCGGCGATCGACGCCGCGCCGAACCCGCCCGCGCGGCTGTAGGTGGCGAACCCCCGGGCGCCGAGCGGCGGGTAGTGCGCGGCGGCGACGGCGGCGCGGGCGTCCGCGGCGGTGTCCACGTGCGGGACGACGATCCCGGTGGCGCCGAGGTCGAGCACCCGCAGTACCAGCCCCGGATCCCCGGCCCCGACCCGGACCAGGACGTCCAGCCCGTGGGCCTCGGCCGCCGCGATGTGGTGCTGGAGCGCGACGAGGTCGGCGGGACCGTGCTCCAGGTCGATCAGCACGTGGTCGAAGCCGGCGACCCCGGCGAGCTCCACGAGGAACTCGCCGGGGAGCCGCAGCAGGCCGCCGAGCGTCTTCTCCCCGGCCCGGATCCGCTGCTTGAGGCCGGCCGCCTCCGGTCCGGTCACCGCGCCACCATCCCGGCGGACAGGTCGATGTCGGCCGCGCACAGCCCCGGCATGCCCAGCATCGCCACGAGCGCCGTCGCGACCTCGTCCGCGGTGACCATCCGGCCGAGCGCGGCGCGGGACACGAACGCGCGCTCCGCGTCCGCCGGGTCGGTGCCGGTGCGCTCGGCCTCCAGCCGGAAGTTGCGCTCCATCCGCGGGCCCGCGACCGGCCCCGGCGACAGCGCGTTGACGTTCACGCCGAGCGGCCCGACCTCCGCGGCGAGCGTGGTGGTCAGCCCGAGCACCGCCGTCTTCGACGCGCAGTACGGGGTGCGGGCGGCCAGGGGGCGCTTGCCGCTGACGGACGCGACGTTGACGACGTCCCCCGACCCCCGCTCGACCATCGCCGGGAGGAACGCCCGGCACATCAGGTAGACGCCGCGCACGTTCACGTCGAACACCGCGTCCCACTCGTCGGGCTCGATGTCGACCAGCGGCTTCACCGGGCCCGGGACGCCCGCGTTGTTCACCAGGACCGACACCGCCTCGTCCGCGAGCTCCGCCGCGAGCGCCGCGACGCTCGCCGGATCCGACACGTCGCAGGTCGCGGCGCGCCCGGGGACGGGCAGCCCGGCGGCGACCGCGGCGACCTTCGACCGGTCACGCCCGACGACGACCACCCGGGCGCCGGCGCGGGCGAGGGCGTCCGCCATCGCCGCGCCGAGCCCGTTGCCGCCGCCCGTGACCAGCGCCGTCCGCCCCGCCACCGCGCCGCCGGGACCGGCGGTCACGACGGGTCCCCGCTGAGCGCCCGCGCCTCGTCCATCCACGGGAACGACGCGTCGCCGAACCGCGCCGCGCGGACGTCCCCGGACCGGGCGTGGCCCTCGAACAGCTCGACGCGCGCCGCGCGGCCGCACACCTCGCCGAGGCGGGCGCTCGCCGCCGGGTCCGTGACCTCCTGGTACGTCACGGTTTTCAGGTACTTCCCGACCCACAGGCCGCCGGTGTAGCGGGCGGCGCCCCGCGTGGGCAGGACGTGGTTCGTGCCGATGACCTTGTCGCCGTACGACACGCACGTCCCCTCGCCGAGGAACAGCGCGCCGTAGTTCCGCATCCGGTCGAGGGCGCGGCGCGGGTCGGCGGTCAGCACCTCGACATGCTCGGACGCGTACCCGTCCGCGACCTCGAACGCCTCGTCCACGGAGTCGACGACGACGATCTCGCCGTGGTCGCGCCAGGCCGGCCCGGCGAAGTCGCGGGTGGGCATGCCCGGGAGCAGCCGGTCGACGTGCGCCGCCACCTCCCGCCCGAGGGCGGCGGAGGTGGTGACCAGGACGGCCGGGGAGTCGGGGCCGTGCTCGGCCTGCGACAGCAGGTCGACGGCGACGGTGAACGGGTCGGCGGTCTCGTCGGCGATCACCAGGATCTCCGTCGGGCCCGCGAACAGGTCGATGCCGACCTCGCCGAACAGCTGCCGCTTCGCCTCCGCGACGTACGCGTTGCCCGGCCCGGCGATCAGGTCGACGCGCCCGATCGTCTCGGTGCCGACCGCCATCGCCGCGACCGCCTGGACGCCGCCCAGCAGGTGAATCTCGTCCGCGCCCGCGAGGTGCATCGCCGCGACCGTCGCCGCCGGGACCTCGCCGCGGATCGGCGGCGTGCACGCGACGACGCGCGGCACCCCCGCGACCTTCGCGGTCACGATCGTCATGTGCGCGGACGCCGTCAGCGGGTACCGGCCGCCCGGCACGTAGGCGCCCGCGGCGGACACCGGCACGTGGCGCTGCCCGAGCCGGACGCCCGGCAGCGTCTCCGCCTCGAAGTCGGTCATCGAGTCGCGCTGCAACCGCGCGAACCCGCGGACCTGCTCCTGCACGAACTCGATGTCCTCGATGACCTGCCGGGGGACGCCCGCGACGATCTTCTCGACCTCGGCGTCCGACAGCCTGAACGACGGCGGCGTCCAGCGGTCGAACTTCTCCGAGTAGTCCCGGACGGCGGCGTCGCCGCGCTCCCGGACGTCCGCGATGATCTCCTCGACGCGGGCGCGGACCTCGCCGAGGTCGCGCGCGACGCGCTCCTGCGGCACCGGCTCCTTCAGCACGTGGGGCACGACGTCCTCCTGTTCGTTGTGGGTTGGTGGTCCAGCCATTCGCGAACGACCCCGGCGAGGACGCGGGGGCGTTCGACGGGCAGCAGGTGGCCCGCGCCGGGCAGCACGCGCAGGCTCCCGAAGGGCGCGGTCTCGGCGATGCGCCGGTGGAACCCGACCGGGCACAGCGCGTCCGCGCCGCCGCACACGGCGAGCACCGGGCAGGGCGCGGCGGCGAGCGGCGCGGACGCGTCCCGGCGGGTCGCCTGCGCGGCGAGCTGCGCGCGGAACACGTCGGGGCCGATCCGGTGCGCCATGCCGAGGAACCGCTCGTCGTGCCCGGGCTCGGCGAACATCGTCGGGAGGATGCCGCGGACGACGTCGTCGAACGCGCCGCGCTCCGTCCGGTCGGCCATGTCGCGCCAGCCCGCGAGCTGCGCCGGGGTCGGGGCGCCCGCGTTGGTGGAGATCGCGCAGAACGCGGCGACCCGCTCGGGCGCGAGGCGCAGCACCTCGAACCCGACGATCGCGCCGAGGCTCAGCCCGACGAGGACGAACGGGCCGTCCGCGGCGGCGAGCACCTGGCGGGCCATCCCGGTGACCGTCGGCTGGGTGATCGCGACGGGCGTCCCGGGGAGGTCCGCGCCCGACCACAGGTCGGCGTCGCAGAGCATCCCCGGCACGAGCAGCGTCGGGATCATCGCGGGACCAGGTCGGCGGGCGCGAGGTAGCCGCCCGGGTCGAGGGCGGTGCCCGCGTCGGCGGCGGCCTTGACGACGTCGTCGTCCCACTCCAGCCGGACGCGGCCGTCGCCGCCGTTCACCACGACCATGGACGCCTCGCCGTCCCCGGCGTTGCGGACCGAGCGCCAGGCGTGCGCGGGGACGGACAGCATGTCCCACGGGCCGAGCCGCACGGCCAGCTCCTCGCCCGGCCCGTTCAGCACGACCTCCCACTCGCCGTCCTTGACCATCAGCACCTGCGACTCGCCGTGCCGGTGCCGGTTGAGGCCCTCGCCGGGCCGCGCCTTCAGCCACGCCACGTTGTGCCCGTGCGGGTTGTGGACGACCGGCTCCTGGAAGCGGTCCTCGGTCATGCCGTAGCCGATGACGGCCGCGAGCCGCGCCCCGCCGCCGGGCAGGCGGGAGTCGAGGAACGGCGCGTCGCTCCAGCTCAGGTCGTCCGGGGCGGCGACGCGGCGGCGCAGGTCGTCGGCCGTGTAGGTGCGCAGCCCCGCGATCTGCTCGGCCGAGACCGGACGGACCGTGCGCGCGCCCTCGGGGACCGCCTCGCCCGCGACCGTGTCGACCAGCTCGCCGGCCTCGGTGAGGAACAACCCGTGGTCGGCGGCCTCGCGGAGCACCGACGGGCCCCAGATGATGCCGCCCGTGTCGTCCTCGCCGAGGGTGGTGAAGAGCCAGCCGTCGTCGGGTCCCACGTTGGTGAACCCGCGGAAGATCCACGTCGGGATGGACGCGATGTCGCCCTCGCGGAGCAGCAGCTCGCCGTCCGTCCCGTCCGCGCCCCACCGCAGGAGGAACTCGCCGCGGAAGCACAGGAACACCTCGGCGGTGAAATGCAGGTGCAGGCTGTTCGTCACGCCGTTCGGCATCGCCGCCGCGCCGATGTTGTAGCCGTGCGGCTCGCGCAGGTTGATCACCTGGCCGGGGCTCTGGCTCACCCCGGGGCCGATCATCGCGTAGTTCTCCTTGCGGTCCGATCCGGGCGTGCGGCAGTCGATGAACGCCTGGTCGCAGGAGACGAAGTCGTCCCGCCGGATCGTCCGCCGGGCCAGTTCGGCGGCCGTCACCGGGACCCGCCGCGGGTCCGCGTCCTGAGTATTCATACGTATGCACACTACGCGCAGCGGGTGCGGTGTTGTCAATCGCAGTCCCGCTGAACGGCTTCGGACAGCGGGTGAATAGACGTATGCTTGCCTGCGTCGATCGAGAGGCCGCCGTCGCGGCGCGCAGGCGTGGAGGCAGCAGGTGGGGATCACGAGCCGCGACGTCGCCCGGCTGGCCGGCGTCTCCCAGCCCACGGTGTCGCGCGCGCTCCGGGGCGACGAGCGGGTGTCCGCCGCGACCCGCGCCAAGGTGCGCGAGGCCGCCCAGGCCCTCGGCTACGTGCCGAGCGAGGCGGGCCGCAGCCTGTCCACCCGCACGTCCCGGCGCATCGGCGTGCTGGTCACCGACCTCACCAACCCGTTCTACCCGCACCTCGTGGGCCCCCTCCACGACGAGCTGGGCCGGCTCGACTACCGCATGATGCTGTTCACCGAGCGCTCCGACGAGGCCCTCGCCTACGAGCGGCTCCTCGACCGCTCGATCGACGGCGTCGTCCTCGCCACCACCACGCTCGGCTCCGGCCTGCCCGCCGAGCTGCGCCGCCGCGGGCTCCCGTTCGTTTACCTCAACCGCGAGGGCGGCACCCCCGGCGACGCCGTCGTCGTCGACAACCGGCGCGGCGCCGGGTTCGCCGCGCGCGAGCTCGTCGGGCTCGGGCACGAGCGGATCGCCGGCATCTTCGGGCCCGAGGACACCAGCACCGGGCGCGACCGCGAGTACGGCCTGCGGCTCGCGCTCGCCGAGGCCGGGATCGGGCTCCCCGAGTCGCGCGTCCGGCGCGGCCCCTTCGAGTTCGACACCGGGTACGCGGGCCTGACCGGGCTGCTCGCCTCCGAAGCGCCCCCGACCGCCGTGTTCTGCGGCAACGACGTCATCGCGATCGGCGCGCTGGACGCCGCGCGCCGCTTCGGCGTCCGGGTCCCGGACGACCTCACGGTCATCGGCTTCGACGACATCCCGATGGCGTCGTGGGCGTCCTTCGAGCTGACGACCGTCCGGTACGACCTCGGGGAGATGGCGGCCACGGCCGTGCGGCTGCTGATCGACCGGATCGGCGGCAAGGCCGGGGACGAACCGGCCCGCGTGGTGCTCGACCCCGAGTTCGTCCCGCGCCACACGCACGCCGCCCCGCCCGCCTGACGCCCGCCCCGCCCCTTCCCGCGC
>NZ_QHJN01000226.1:0-10373 GCF_003947565.1 Actinomadura sp. WAC 06369
GGACTACATCACCGGCCGCTTCGGCTGACCCGCCCCGCGGCCCGCCCGACCGGACGGACGGGCCGCGGGGCGGGTCAGCCGAAGCGGCCGGTGATGTAGTCCTCGGTGGCCTTCTGCTCCGGGTTCGTGAAGATCTTGCTGGTGTCGTCGATCTCGATGAGCTTGCCGGGCCGGCCGGTCCCGGCGATGTTGAAGAACGCCGTGCGGTCGCTGACGCGGGCGGCCTGCTGCATGTTGTGGGTGACGATCACGATCGTGTACTGGGACTTCAGCTTGGCGATGAGGTCCTCGATCGCGAGGGTCGAGATGGGGTCGAGGGCCGAGCACGGCTCGTCCATCAGCAGGACCTGCGGCTGCACGGCGATGGCGCGGGCGATGCACAGGCGCTGCTGCTGGCCGCCGGAGAGGCCGGCGCCGGGCTTGCCCAGCCGGTCCTTGACCTCGTTCCACAGGTTGGCGCCCTGCAGGGACTCCTCGACGATCTCGTCGAGGCGGCTCTTGCGGCGGACGCCGTTGAGCTTCAGGCCCGCGGCGACGTTGTCGTAGATCGACATGGTGGGGAACGGGTTGGGCCGCTGGAACACCATGCCGACGACGCGGCGGACGGCGACGGGGTCGACGGACGAGTCGTAGAGGTCCTCGTCGTCCAGCATGACCTTGCCCTCGACGCGGGCGCCGGGGATGACCTCGTGCATCCGGTTGAGGGTGCGCAGGAAGGTGGACTTGCCGCAGCCCGACGGCCCGATGAACGCGGTCACCGAGCGCGGCTCGACCGTCATCGAGATGTCCTCGATGGCGTGGACGCCGCCGTAGTAGGCGTGCAGCCCGGAGACTTCGATCCGCTTGGCCATGGGTCAGGTGCTCCTATCGGGGTCGTGCCGGGGGTCGGGTCAGCGGCCGGCGGGACGGCGCCGAGCGATCAGCCGCGCCACCAGGTTCAGCAGCATGATCAGGCCGATCAGGACGAGCGCGCCGGTCCAGGCGCGGTCCAGCGAGTTCTGGTTCGGGTCGCCGGCCTGCTCCCAGATGAAGGTGGGCAGCGAGCCCTGGGGGCCGTCGAACGGGTTGTTGTTGATCGCCTTCGTGAAGAAGATCGTGAGGAGGAGCGGCGCGGTCTCGCCCATGACGCGGGCGACGGCGAGCATGACGCCGGTGACGATGCCGTTCATGGCCGTCGGCAGGATGACGAACAGGATCGTGCGCCACCGCGGGACGCCGAGGGCGTAGGACGCCTCGCGCAAATCGTTCGGGACGAGCTTGAGCATCTCCTCGGCGGACCGCGTGACGGTCGGGATCATCAGGATCACCAGGGCGAGGGATCCGGCGAAGCCGGAGTACTCGAAGCCGAAGGTGAGCAGCCACAGCGCCAGGACGAACAGGCCCGCGACGATCGACGGGATGCCGATCATGACGTCGACGAAGAAGCTGACGATCTTGCCGAGGCGCCCGTTGCCGGCGTACTCCACCAGGTAGATGGCGGTGAGGACGGAGATCGGCACGGCGATCAGGGTGGTGATGCCGACCTGCATGAGGGTGCCGACGATGGCGTGGTAGGCGCCGCCGCCCTCGTCGATGCCGCTGACCGCGTTCATCGAGAACTGGAAGAACGTCGGGTCGAGCCGTTCGAGGCCGTTGACGACGACCGTCCACAGGACCGACACCAGCGGGATGACCGCCAGCGCGAACGCCAGGTAGACGAGCCCCTGGACGGCCCGGTCCTTGATCTTCCGGGATGCCGACACCGACGTGAGGGACGGGCCGGACGGGCCGGACGGGCCGGACGGCTTGGTGAGCGAGGGGGAGGTCACACGAACTCCTTGCGGCGCGCGACGACCGCGCGGGCGGCCATGTTGACGAGCAGCGTGATCACGAACAGCACGAGGCCGGAGGCGACGAGGGCGCCGCGGCCGGTCTCGGTGGCCTCGGCGAAGCTGTTGGCGATGTTGGCGGCGAAGGTGTTGCCGCCGTTCTCGAGGATGCTCCAGTTGATGCCGGGCACGAAGGTCAGGACCATCGCGACGGCGATCGTCTCGCCGAGCGCGCGGCCGAGGCCGAGCATGGAGGCGCCGATCATGCCGGAGCGGCCGTACGGCAGCACCGACATGCGGATCATCTCCCAGCGGGTGGCGCCGAGCGCGAGGGACGCCTCCACGTGCGCCTGCGGGACCTGCAGGAACACCTCGCGGGAGATGGAGGAGATGATCGGCAGGATCATGATCGCGAGGACGACTCCGGCGGCGAACATCGAGTTCTTGCCGGGGCTGTCGGTGGAGAACAGCGGGATCCAGCCGAGCAGGGTGCTGAAGAACTCTCCGGCGTCGTCCATGTACTCGGACAGGAAGATCAGGCCCCAGAGCCCGTAGACGATGCTGGGCACGGCCGCGAGCAGGTCGACGATGTAGCCGAGCCCGGACGCCAGCCGCCGCGGCGCGTAGAACGAGATGAACAGCGCGATGCCGATCGCGACCGGCGTCGCGATGACCATCGCGATCAGCGACGACATGATCGTGCCGAAGGCGAGCTGCGCGATGCCGAACTCGGGCGGGTTCGCGTTGGGGTTCCATTCCTCGCTGGTGAGGAAGCTCGCCTCGTTCTCCTGGAGCGCGGGGACGGCCTTCCAGATCAGGAAGACGGCGATGGCGGCGACGATCGCCAGCACGGTGAGGCCGGAGCCGCGGGCCGCGGAGACGAAGATCTTGTCTCCGGCCCGGCCGGTGCTCATCGCGCGGGCGAGGCCGCGCTCCTTCGCGGCGGCGTGCGCCTGGACGCCGGTGTCGCTGGTCACGGGGACTCCTCCTTGAAGATCACGTCGTCGGCCGAACGCGGACCGGCCCCGCCGCCGAGTACCTCGGCGGCGGGGCTGCTGGTCGGTCGGGCTGCCGTCAGGACAGGGCCTTCACGGACGCCTGGACCTTGGTCAGCACGGTCTGCGGAAGCGGTGCGTAGCCGATGTCGGTGAGGATCTTCTGACCGTCCGCGCTGGACGTGTAGGTCAGGAAGGACTTGACGAACTCGGCCTGCTCGGCGGGCAGGCCCTTCTCGCAGGCGACCTCGTACGTCACCAGGACGATCGGGTAGGCCCCGGCCTCCTTGGCGGTGTAGTCGATCTCGAGCTCGACGTCGTTGCCGGTGCCGACGACCTTGGCGCCCGCGACGCCCTTGGAGGCGCTGTCGGGGGTCAGCTCGGTGTACTCACCGGCGCCGTTCTTCACCGAGACGGTGTTGAGGGAGTTGTTCTTGGCGTAGGAGTACTCGACGTACGAGATGCTCCCGGGCGTGCTCTTCACCAGCTGGGTGACGCCGTCGGACTTGTTGGCGCCCTGGCCGGTGCTGTTCGGCCACTTCTTGGCGGGCTCCCACTTCCAGACGTCGCCCGCGGTGGCCTTCAGGTAGTCGGTGAAGTTGTCGGTCGTGCCGGACTCGTCCGAGCGGTACACCGGCTTGATGTCGGTGTCGGGCAGGGTGACGCCCTCGTTCTGCTCGGCGATCTCCGGAGCGTTCCACTTGGTGATCTCGCCCGCGAAGATCTTCGCGAGGGTCGGGGAGTCGAGCTTGAGGCCGTCGACGCCGTCCAGGTTGTAGGGGATCGCCACCGGGCCGACGACCATCGGCAGGTTCAGCGCGGGGCCGCCCTCGCAGCGCTGCTGCGCGGCGGCTTTCTCCTCCTCGTCCAGGGCGGAGTCGGAGCCGGCGAAGGACACCTGGCCCTCGGTGAACGCCTGGATGCCGGCGCCGGACCCGGTCGGGTTGTAGTTCAGGGTGGCGCCGGGGCACGCGGCGGCGAACGCCTTGGACCACTCCTCGACGGCGTTCTTCTGCGCGCTCGAGCCGGCGGCGTTGATGCTGCCCTCGGCGCACTCGATCGAGCCGGCGGCCGGGGCGTTGGCCGAGGCTTCGGTCTCGTTGGCATCGCTCCCGCAGGCGGACAGGGCAAGCGCCCCCGCGACGACCACGCCGCTCAGTGCGGCAAGTCGGGAACCGTTCTTCACCGGAGGGTCTCCTCTTGATTCTTCGTCAGGGCGGGCTTCCCCGGTCGGCGCCCTGGTGGGCCGGCCGGGGGCGGGGGGTCACCGTCGGATTTGAAGGTAGGCAGGCGAGGTGACCAGCCGCCCCGCTCCGGGTGAACGGACGATGAACGACGCCGGGCATGGTTGCGAAGAATGCCCCGATTCGTGATGGCGTTCCGGTTAACAGCGCTGCTCAGAACACCCACGGTCCAGTAAAGGACTCTTGGGCATGCGCCATCGCGAGGGCCACGCGCGGGGGTCATCCGGCATGAAACCGGGTATGGCTACTGAATTCGGTCGCGACGCTCCCGGGGCGGGAAGTGCCCGGGGCGGAAGGCAGGAACGCCCGCAGCGGGGCGGGAGGGCCGCCGAGAGCCGGTCAGGCGGCCGTGGCGTACATGACGTCGACGGCGTACCGCGTGAAGCCGAGGGACTCGTACAGCCGGACGGCCGCGGTGTTCGACTCGTCGACGTACAGCATCAGCTGGTCGAGGCCCAGGCCGCGCAGGTGGTGCAGGCCCGCGAGCGTCAGCGTGCGGCCGAGGCCGAGGCCCTGCGCGTCCGGGTCGACGCCCACGACGTACACCTCGCCGATGCCGCCGGGGTGCACCTTCGTCCAGTGGAAACCGACGAGCCGGCCGTCCCGCTCGGCCAGGAAGAAGCCCGCGGGGTCGAACCACGCCTCGGCCTCGCGGTCGCGCACGTCCTCGATCGTCCAGGCGCCCTGCTCGGGGTGGTCGGCGAACGCGCGGGCGTTCACCCGCAGCCACGCGTCCTCGTCCTCGCCGGGACGGAACGCGCGCAGCGCGACGCCCTCGGCGGCCGCGACGGCGGGGAGGGGGTCGGCGGCGGGGCGCCGCATCTGGAACAGGGCGCGGACCCGGTCGAGCCCTTCGGCGCGGGCGAGCGCGGCCGCGGCCGGCAGGTCGCCGTGCGCCCACACCCGCAGCGGGCCGCCCGCCTCCGCCGCCAGGGCGCGCAGCAGCGCCCGCCCGTGGCCGCGGCGCCGGTGGCCGGGGTGGACGACGAGCTCGCCGGACGCGGGCTCGCCGCCGTCCGCCGGGTCGAACCGGGCGTAGCCGACGACCGCGCCGTCCTCGACGGCGAGCAGGCCGGGACGTCCGGCCTTCAGGGCGAGCTCCGAGTGCTCCGACAGCGCGCCGACCCCGTCGGCCGCGGCGGCCGCCTCGGCGACCGCCAGCGCCCCGGCGATCTCGTCCGTCCCCAGCGTCGCGCGCGCCCGCAGTCCACTCACGCCCTCACCCTATTCGCCCCGAGCCGGCCCGCCGTCCTCCGCACCGGGCGGCGGACCGGCCGGGAGATCGCACCGGACGCCCCGGCACCGGTCACGCACCGAACAGGTGCACGATCCAGTACACGACGGCCGCCACCAGGGCCGCCGCCGGCATCGTCAGGATCCACGCCGTGACGATGTTCCCGGCCACGCCCCACCGGACGGCCGACAGCCGCTTCGTGGCGCCCGCACCCATGATGCAGGACGTGATGGTGTGCGTCGTCGAGATTGGAGCGTGCCAGATGTAGGCGGTCGCGTAGAGGATCACCGACGCGGTCGATTCCGCGGCGAACCCCTTGGGCGGGTCCAGCTCGATCACCTTGCGGCCCAGCGTCCGCATGATCCGCCAGCCGCCCGCGTACGTGCCGAGCGACAGCGCCCCCGCACAGGCCAGGATGACCCACAGCGGGACGCTCTGCCCGTCGGAGTGCCCGGTGGTGACCAGCGCGAGGACGATGATGCCCATCGTCTTCTGCGCGTCCTGGAGGCCGTGCCCGAGCGCCATGGACGCCGCCGACAGCGACTGCGCGATGCGGAACCGGCGCCCGAGCCGCCCCGGGTTGGACCGCCGGAAGATCCACAGGATCGCGACCATCACCAGGTAGGTCAGCCCGAACCCCGCCACCGGGGAGATCACCATCGGGAGCGCGACCTTGTCCACGACCGTGCCCCAGCTGACCGCGGACGCCGACGCGACGCCCGCGCCGACCACGCCGCCGATCAGCGCGTGCGAGGACGACGACGGCAGCCCGAAGTACCAGGTGATCATGTTCCAGGTGATCGCGCCCAGCACGCCCGCGGCGACGACCGTCAGGCCGTGCAGGCCCGTCGGCGGGGTGATCACCTCGCTGACGGTCTTGGCGACCTCGACGCCGAGCAGCGCGCCGACCAGGTTCATGACGGCCGCCATCAGCAGCGCGGCGCGCGGCGTCAGCGCCCGCGTCGACACCGAGGTGGCGATCGCGTTGGCCGCGTCGTGGAACCCGTTGGTGTAGTCGAAGACCAGCGCGATGACCACGACCACGATGAGGACGGCCGTCTGCGCCTCCGACTGGAGGCCCACCGCGCCCGAGATGATCACGGCCAGCAGCCCGATGCCGAGCAGCGGCCAGAACCGGTCCGGCCCCCGCCGCGCCTGCTCCGCCAGCGACGGCTCGCCGCTCGGCGGCGTCGGCTCGGTCAGGACCGCGCCGACCTTCCCCCCGACGTCCCGGCCGGTGTCGCCGCCCCTGCCGGGCGGCTCCTCCGCAGTGCTCATGATTCCTTGACCGCGATGGTCTCGACCGTGTTGGCGACGTGCTCGAAGGCGTCCGCCGCCTCCTCGAGCCGGTCGATGACCTGCTTCATCTTCATGACCATGAGCGTGTCGTGACCGCCGTTGTTGAACAGGTGCGCCAGCAGCTTGCGGTAGACCTGGTCGCCCTGGTTCTCCAGCCGGTTGATCTCGATCCAGTACTCGTTGAGCTCCTTCATCGACCGCAGCCGCGGCATCGCCTCCGCGGTGAGCTCGGCGGCGCGCTCCAGGACCTCGACCATGTGGACGATCTCCTTGGGGAACTCGTCGATCTTGTAGAGCACGACGAGGTCCGCGGCTTCTTCCATCTCGTCCATCACGTCGTCGAGCGTGGAAGCCAGCCGGTAGATGTCCTCCCGGTCGAAGGGGGTGATGAACGTTTCGTTGAGCCGGCGCATGATGGCGTGAGTCGACTCGTCGCACGCGTGCTCGCATGCGCGCATCTTCTCCGCGATCGCCGGCCGGTCGGCGCCGTCGCTGATGAGCTCCACGAGCAGCCTGGCACCGGTGACCAGGTTGTTCGCCGAGTCGGCGAACATGTCGTAGAAGCTGTCCTCACGCGGCGTGAGACGCAAGCGCACGTCGTTCTCCTGATGTGCCGGAACAGTCCGCAGAGGATCGTAGGCGCAACCAGCCGTAAAAAGAACCTTTGCCCCAGCTTCGGCTGATGTTCCCCAACCCTCTTCCCTATAAGACTGCCCTAGGCGGTGAGTCGCATACTTGCCGGGATGCCCTGAAGGGTGTGGCCCGCCGGACGCATCTGCGTCGCTCCGGTCGTCCCCCGCGAACGCCGAGGTGACATTGGTTACAGCCGCCGCTCGCTCCCCCAGCGGCACGCCCGTCCGGCGGTGGCGGACGGCGCCCCGGACGGCCCGCGGGCCAGGCGCGCGCGGTCCGGTGCGGCGGGCGTGCCGGGCACCGAAAAAGAGACCGGGGGCGTCCCTCGCGGACGTCCCCGGTCACGGACCGTTGTTCGGCTAATCCTGCGGTGTCAGCTCGCGACGACCGGCGTCGCCGGGACCCAGCCCGAGCACCATGTCGATCTCGGCGTTGGTCAGCGGCTCCTTCGCCGCCGCCACCGCGCTCAGCATCTCGGCATAGAGTTCGATCTCGTCCAGCGCAACGCGGTCGTGGACGCGCAGATCGAGGTCGTGCCGGCGCACCGCGTCCACCTCCCGGTTTCGTTCCCCGCACCCCGCGTTCGAGGCTACGCGGATGGCCCCGCGACGCACATGACCCAAGAGGGCCATTCGCGGGCCACTCCCCCCGGTGGTCTTCCCGGGTGACCCCCGCATGATGCGCGCCGCCCGCCGCGAACTCGCGGCGCCGCCCCGCTCAGCCGTTCCGGAAGTCGCCCATCATCTGCTCCAGCGGCGACTCCGGCAGGTCCCGCGCGGTCAGCCGCGACACCGTCGCCGCGTTCACGTCCGCGCCCGCCAGCCGCGCCGCCTGCCGCGCCACCGTCTGCTCGAACAGCGCCCGCACCGTCCGGGCGTAGGCGAACGCCGGGTCGTCCCGCATCCGCTCCAGCCGCGTCAGCACCTCGACCTTCAGCTCCTCGTCGAGCATGTACAGGTCGCGTTCGGCGTACGACTGGAACAGCCGCATCAGGTCGCGGTCGCCCATCCCGGTGAACTCCAGCGTCCGGCCGAACTCCGCGCGGAACGCCGGATGGCCCGCCAGGAACCGCTCCGTCTCGTCCTTCGGCCCCGAGCACACCACCAGGAACCGGCCCCGCCGCTCCGCCATCTCCCGCAGCAGCTCCCGCACCACCGCCGGGGACCGCCCCAGCAGGTGCGCCTCCTGGATCAGCAGCACGCCCCCGAGCGCCTGCTCCACCATCCCGGTCACGCGGCGCCGCACGTCCGCGTCGTCCCGTCCCGCCAGATGCACCGGACGGCACCCCACCACATGCCCCGACCCGAGCCGGCCCAGCGCCGCGTAGATGCCGCCGAGCAGGCCCGCGACCGTCGTCTTGCCCGTCCCGGACGGCCCCGTGAACAGCAGGTTCCGCGCGCCCGGCGTCGGCACCCCGTGCCGCTCGCGGTCCGCCGCGACCTGCGCCTCCTCCGCGAGCTCCCGCACCGCCGCCTTCACGTCCGCGAGGCCCGTCAGCTCGTCCAGCCGCGCCAGGTGGACGCCGATGTCGCCCGGCGGCCGCAGCGCCGGCTCGATGCCCTCCGCGACCCCCTCCAGGTCGTCCGGCGTCAGGACGAGCCGGTCGTGCGACGCCCCCGCCCGCTGCATGTTCCGTTGGCACGCCTGATCCAGGTACGTCTCGACGAGCCGCGCGTTCACGAGGTCCCCCGGCCCGCGCAGCCGCTCCAGGTCGGCCCGCGCCCGCTCGAGGGCCTCCGCCCCGACCGTCACCCGCCGCTCCTCCGCGAGCAGGTGCAGCAGCGTCATCCGGTTGTCGACGTCCGCGAAGTCCGGCATCCGGTGCACGCGGAACGCCTGCACCAGCTTGGGGTGGTCCTGCAGCAGCCGCTTGTACGCGCGGGGCTCGCACGTCGCCACCACCGGCGTCGTGTTCACCGGGTCCCGGCGGGCCCGCCGCACCGCCCCCGCCGCCGCGTGCGGATCCGCCGCCTCGGTGATCGCCGCGCCGAGCCGCTCGAACAGGATCACCGGCCCCGGCTCCGCGAGGAGCCGCCCGAGCCGCTCGTCCGGCGCGTCCCGCACGTCCTCGGCGTCGTGCGCCCGGACCGTCCCGTCCCCGATCCCGCCGTCCCGCAGCGTCAGCGCGATCAACCGGGCGAGCCGCCGCTGCCCCGAGTGCGGAACCCCCACCAGCAGCACGCCCGGCGTGCCCGACCGGATCGAGCTCGGCGCCCCGTCCACCCGGGTCTCCTCGAAGCCCGCGCCCGCGGGCGCCGTCAGCTCCACCGCCTGCTGCCGCAGCTCGTCGAGCAGCACCGCCGTGTCGTGGCCGCCCGACACGTACGCGATGCCGAACCGCTCCATCGCCCGCCGCTCGCTCCGATCGCGCGGCGGCGGGATCTCGTGGACGGGCGTCTCGGGGGACGGCGTGTCGTCCAGGAAGTCGAAGTTCCCGACCATCGTCTCCGACATGACCCGCGTGCCCGGGTCGCCCGCGTCGGGCGCCGTGGCCTCCTCGTCCATGCCGCCGGGCCCGAGCACCCGCGTCCCCGGCGGCCGTCCCGGCGCACCGGGCCCGCCCTCCACCCGGGTCGAGCGCGGATCGAACCCGCCCGGCGGGACCGCCTGGCCGTACCCCGCGTACGGCGCGGCGTTCGCGTCGTCCTCACCGGGCCACCCGATGCCCGGGGCCGCCGAGCCCGCGGGCCCGCCGCCCGGTGCGTCCTGGTCCTCTCCGGGCCACCCGGTCCCCGGCGGCGGCTGCGCGCCCGCCGGCTCCTCCCCGGGCCACGGGTGCCGCCCCGCGGCCGCACCGGACGGCCGGAACCCCAGCTCCGTGTAAGGCGGCGCGGCCGACTCGTCCCCGGCCGCGTCCTCCCCGGGCCACGCGGGCCCCTGCGCCGCACCCGCGCCGCCCGGCCCGGACGGCCCACCGGGCCCCGGAGGCGGAGGCTGCGCGCTCCGCACCGCGGCCGCGTCCTCCCCGGGCCACCCGGGCCCCTGCGGCCCGCCTGCGGCCCCACCCGGCCGTGTCCCACCGCCGAGCCACCCCCCGGCGCGCGGCGCCGGCCGCCGCCACCCCCGCCGCCCTTGACGTGCGCGCGCCTCTGGGCCCGGGCGCGGCCCTCTCCCTGGCCCCGGGCCCGCCGCGCAGGGAGTGCACGGAGCGGTGGGCCGC
>NZ_QHJN01000227.1:0-10311 GCF_003947565.1 Actinomadura sp. WAC 06369
GGCGGCGGCGTCGGCCACCCCGTCCAACCGCAGGTCGCCGGCCGTCCCGCCCCGCCCGGCGACCTGCGGTTGGACGGGGTGGCCGACGCCGCCGCCCGCGCGTTCGAGCTGCTGCCCGCCCCGCCCGGCGAGCCGCGGGTGCCGTCCGTCGCCGAGCGGCTGAACACCGACCCGGAGACGGTCGAGCGCGACCTCGTGAAGCTCGTCCTGACCGTCGTGGAGCTGCTGCGCCAGCTCATGGAGCGCACGGCGCTGCACCGCGTCGACCAGGGGGACCTGACCGAGGAGCAGGAGGAGCGGATCGGCATGACGCTGATGACGCTCTACGACCGGATGGAGGACCTCTGCGAGCGCCACGGCCTGACGATGGACGAGCTGAACCTCGACCTCGGCCCGCTGGGCACCCTCCTGCCGCCCTCCTGACCGCTACCCGTTCAGCTGGGCGATCTGGATGAGGTTGCCGCAGGTGTCGTCGAGGACGGCCGTCGTGACGGGCCCCATGTCCACCGGTTCCTGCGTGAAGCGGACGCCGAGGCCCTTCAGCCGCTCGTACTCGGCGCGGACGTCCGGCACGGCGAACGACGTGAGCGGGATGCCGTCCGCGACGAGCGCCTCCTTGAACGGCTTGGCGGCCGGGTGGGCGTCGGGCTCGAGGAGGAGCTCGACGCCGTCGGGGTCGTCCGGGGACACGACGGTGAGCCAGCGGTACTCGCCGGCGGGGGCGTCGGTCTTCTTCACGAACCCCAGCACCTCGGTGTAGAAGCGCTCGGCCCGCTCCTGGTCGTCGACGTAGACGCTGGTGATGTAGATCTTCATCGCTGCCTCGCATTCCGCTTGAGCCACCGGTCGGCGATGCGCTCAAGCGGTTCGGTGTCCAGGTCGTGGAACTTGTAGCGGCCCTCGCGCCGCGTCCGGACCAGTCCGGCGGCCTCGAGCACGGCGAGGTGCTGGCTGATCGCCTGCCGGGACGACGTGAGCCCGTGCTTGGTCGTGAGCCGCCCGCAGATCTCGAAGAGGGTCTGCCCGTCGCGCTCGGTCAGCTCGTCGAGGATCGTGCGCCGCGTCGGATCGGCCAGGGCCTTGAAGACGTCTTCCGCCACGCGCCCCAGCATAGGAAAGCTTCCACTTGCATATCAAGCCGGGACGTGCACGTTTATCGCCGCCCCGTCGAGGGATGGGGTCATCGGCACGGCGGCCGGAGCATTCTCCGGGGCGGGATGTCGAGAACCGGGCGGCGGCTCCGATCCATGGGCGAGGGCGCCCGCGAGGGGCGCCGCGAACGGAGGTTGCACGATGGGCGAGGTCACCTGCGACGTCACGATGTCCCTGGACGGCTACGTGGCGGGCCCGGAGCAGAGCCTGCGGAATCCGCTGGGCGAGGGCGGCGAGCGGCTGCACCGCTGGCAGTTCGAGCAGCGGGAGCGGAACGCCGCCGCGGTCGAGAAGATCACGGCGGCGGGCGCCTACATCATGGGCCGCCACATGTTCGCCCCCGACCGCGGCGCGTGGGACCTGGACTGGACGGGCTGGTGGGGCGAGGAGCCGCCGTACCACGCGCCGGTGTTCGTCCTGTCCCACCACCCGCGCGAGCCGGTGGCGATGCGGGGCGGGACGGTGTTCCACTTCGTCACCGACGGGATCGCGGCGGCGCTCGTCCGGGCCCGGGAGGCGGCGGGCGACCGGAACGTCGCGATCGCGGGCGGCGCGCAGACGATCGACCAGTACCTCGCCGCCGGGCTGATCGACGAGCTGCGGCTGCACGTGGCGCCGGTGGTCCTCGGCGGCGGCGCGCGGCTGTTCGACGGGGTGGGCGACCTCGCCCTGCGGGCGTCCGGCGACGCGCCCGGCACCGACCTGGTCACCCACCTCACCTACCGGATCTCCCGCTAGCCCGGCTAGCCCGCGGGCGGCACGAACTCCGGCTGGTCGATGACGCGCAGCCAGCTCCCGTCGGGCTGCCGCCGGACGACCTGGGCGCGGGCGCCCGCGCCGTCCCGCGGCGGCGTCGAGGTGAGCGCGATGTCCCCGTTGACGAGCGTGGGGAGCGGCTCCTCGGGCTCGAAGCGTGGGCGGTTCGCCAGGACCTTCTCCCACAGTTCGCGGATCGCCTCGCGGCCGACGGTGACGGCGCCCGGGGGGTACGCCAGCACGGCGTCCTCCGCGTACAGCGCCGCCACCCCGGCCGCGTCGCCCGCGTTGGAGCGCTCGACGAACAGGCGGGTGATGTCTTCGGGGCGCATGGCCTTCTCGTGATTCGGCATGCCTCCATCATCGAAGCCGGCCCGTCCATAAGTCCAAGAGATGTTTCTTCTGATCATCAGAAGGAGCAGTTATAGACATGGACGAGCGACGCGGCCCGGCCGCTTCCCTCGTGAGCTCGCGATCGGTTGTTAAGATCCGGCAATGCGGCTTTTGAGTGACGAGGACGTTCGCGCGCTGCACGCCAAGTACGCCCCGACCCAGGAGGCGTTCGACCTCGTCCACTCGCACTGCGAGACCGTCTGGCGCATCGCCGAGCACCTGCTCGCGCGCCGCCCCCTCGACGTGGACGCCGAGCTGGTCCGCGTCGGATGCCTCCTGCACGACATCGGCGTCTACCGGCTGTACGACGCGGACGGCGCGCTCGACCACGCGGGCTACATCCGGCACGGGATCCTCGGCCACGAGATCCTCGCCGACGAGGGGTTCCCCGAGGCCGTGTGCCGGTTCTGCTCGCACCACACCGGCGTGGGCCTCACCCGCGAGGACGTCCGCCGGCAGGGGCTGCCGCTCCCCGTCGCCGACTACCTCGCGGAGACGGTCGAGGAGGAGCTCGTCATGTACGCCGACAAGTTCCACAGCAAGAGCGACCCGCCCCGGTTCGTGTCCGCGGGCGAGTTCGCCCGGCACGTCCGCCGGTACGGGGACGACAAGGTCACCGCGTTCGAGGAGATGAGCGGCCGGTTCGGGCTGCCCGACCTGGCCGCCGTCCGCGCACCCGGCTGACCCCGGTCCGCCCGCCGCCGACGGGCGGACCGGGTGCGCCGGGCACCGCTCCCCCGGACGTCAGCGCGGGGCGCGGGGCAGCCCGAGGCCGATCATCGAGATCAGCTCGCGCTGGATCTCGTTGACGCCGCCGCCGAACGTCAGCACGAGGGCGCCCTTGACGCCCTCGTCGAGCCGCTCGATGAAGTCGGCGGTCGCGGGGTCGCCCGGGTCGCCGAAGCGGGCCAGCACGTCGCCGATGATCCGGCCGACGTCCTGCATCCGCTCCGAGCCGTAGATCTTGCTGGCGGACGCGTCGGCGGCGCCGAGCCAGCCGAGGTCCTGGTTCGCGGCGACCTGCCAGTTCAGCAGCTCGTTCACGCGCAGGTAGGCGTACACCCGGCCGAGGGCGCGGCGGACGGCGGGCTCCTCGATGGGCGGCCGGCCGTCCCGCCCGTCCGCCGTGCGGGCCCAGCGCTCGAACCGGTCGTAGGTGTGGCCGATGTTCCCGGCGGGGGCGAGGGTGACCCGCTCGTGGTTGAGCTGGTTGACGATGAGGTCCCAGCCCTTGTTCTCCTCGCCGATCAGCATGTCGGCCGGGACCCGGATGTTTTCGAAGTACGTCGAGTTGGTGTGGTGCCGGCCGTCCATCGTGATGATCGGCGTCCACGAGAACCCCGGGTCCCGGCAGTCGACGATGAGCATCGAGATGCCCTTGTGCTTCTTGGCGTCCGGGTCGGTGCGGGCGGCGAGCCAGACGTAGTCGGCGTGCTGGGCGCCGGAGGTGAAGATCTTCTGCCCGTTGACGACGTAGTGGTCGCCGTCCCGGACGGCGGTGGTGCGCAGGGCCGCCAGGTCGGTGCCCGCGCCGGGCTCGCTGTAGCCGATCGCGAAGTGGCACTCGCCCGCGAGGATGCGCGGGATGAAGTACTCCTTGTGCGCGTCGGAGCCGTACTGCAGGATCGTCGGCGCGACGGAGTTCAGCGTGATGAGCGGGTAGGGGACCTCCGCCCACGCGATCTCGTTGGCGAAGATCGTCTGCTCCACGGGGCCGTAGCCGCGGCCGCCGTACTCCTTCGGCAGCGCGACGCCGAGCATCCCGTCGCGGCCGAGCCGCCGCGTGTGCTCCATGAACTCGGGCCCGAACGGGTCGCGGCGGATGGCCTCGGCCTGCTCGGCGGTCAGGCAGCCGCGGAAGTACTCGCGCAGCTCGGCGCGGAGCTTCTTCTGCTCGTCGGTCAGGTCGATGAACATTCAGTCCTCCCGGACCCGCACGAGGGCGCCGATCGTGTCGAGGGTGTCCTCCGCGCCGCCGAGCAGGTGCCCGTAGTGCTTGCCCCAGGCGAAGTAGCGGTGCAGCGGGTAGGTGACGTCCAGGCCGATGCCGCCGTGCAGGTGCTGGCAGGTGTAGAGGGCCTGCACGACGGGCTCGCAGGCGTTGAACGCGGCGACCGCCAGCACCTCGTCGGCGTCGGGCGCGCCCTCCGCGAGCCGCCACACGCCCGCCCAGACGGCCACGTCGAGCGCGCGCTTGGCGATGTAGACGTCGCCGATCTGCATCGTGACGGCCTGGAACTGCGCGAGCGCCCGGTCGAACTGCTCGCGCGTCTTCACGTACTCCTTGGTGAGGTCGAGCGCGCCCTCGATCACCCCGGACGCGACGGCGACGGCCCCCGCGACGGCCGTCCGGCGCAGGGTGTCCCACGCGGCGCCGTCCGCGCCGGCGTCGGGGCCGCCGAGCAGCGCGTCGGCGCCGACCCGGACGCCGTCCAGCGCGATCCGCGACAGCGGCTCGGAGATCGCCGACGGCTGCGCGGTGATCGCGACCCGCGACGGCTCGACCAGGAACACGCCGACGCCCGCGCCCTCGACCCGCGCCGGGACGAGGATCCGCGCGGCCTCGCGGGCGCACGGCACGAACGTCTTGACGCCGTCGAGCACGTAGCCGTCGCCGTCCCGGCGGGCCGTAGCCCCGACCTCCCCGGCCGGGCCCGGCTCGCGGTACGCGCCGGTCAGGACGGTCTCGCCCTCGGTCAGCGGGGCGAGCAGCGCGCGCTGCTCCGCCGTGCCGTGCCGGGCGATCGGCAGCGCCGCGAGCGCCAGCGACGCGTACGCCGGGACGGGCGCGACCTTCGCGCCGACCTCGCGCAGCACGACGGCCAGCTCGACCGGGCCGAGGCCCGCGCCGCCGACGTCCTCGGGCAGCACGACGCCGAGCAGCCCGGCCTGCGCGAGGGCCTTCCAGGTGCCGCCGTCGAACGCGGGCCCGCCCTTGCCGTGCTCCTCGTCGAACGCCTCCAGCCGTTCGGCCGTCGCCTCGCGCGCCAGGACGTCCGCGGCGAGGCCGCGGAGTTCGCCCCGGGTCTCGTCGAGGTTGAAGTCCACTCATCCGCTCCCTTCCAGGAGGTGCGGCCGGCCGCGCCGACCCCACGGCCGAAAGTAGAACAGATTCTACTTTGTGTCCAGAGGGCTGATCGGCGCCCGTTCGGGCGCGATTCACCTAGCATGGCCGCGTGGACGGGACGGCGACGGACGGCCGCACGGCACCCTGCGCCGACCGTTCAGATAACAGGTTCTTGCAACCGTTGTAGGCTGGGGGGCGACACGGCGGGCGATCGGGCCCGCCCGAAGGGAATGTGAGGACCGTGACCGCAGAGCCGACCGTGGCCGAGGACGAGAGCCCGGGTCAGCCCGCCGGGCGGGCGGGCCAGAACGCGCGGTCCCGCAGCCAGCACCAGCGGCGCAAGCGTATCGTCCAGGCGGCGGCCGCGCTCGCGTCGCGCGGCGGCATCGACGCCATGCAGATGCGCACCGTCGCCGAACGGGCCGGGGTGGCGCTCGGCACCCTCTACCGCTACTTCCCGTCGAAGGACGACCTCGTCGTCGCCGTCGTCGGCGAGGAGATCGAACTGCTCGAACGCAGCATCGAGCGCCGCCCGCCCCGCGCGGGCACGTCCCCGCAGCGGGCGGTGGAGGCGCTGATGCGCGCCACCCGCGGCCTGATGCGGGAGCCGGAGCTGGCCGCCGCGCTGATCCGGTCGCTGCTGCTGTCGGACGTCCAGACCGACTTCAGCGACCGGATGACCGGCCTGCTGCTGCGCGCCGCCCTCGGGCCCGAGACCGGCGCGACCGGCGGCGGCGCGCCCGAGAGCGGCGCGCCGGAGCCGGGCGCCCGCGTGGACGACCCCCGGCGGGTGATGGCGCGCGCGCTCACCGCCGTCTGGACGATGGAGATGATCGAGATGCTGCGCGGGCAGGCCGGGGCCGACGAGATCCAGGCCCGCCTGGAGATCGCCGCCGCGCGGCTCCTCGCCGACTGAACGCGGACGGGCGGCCGGAGGACCCGCCTCCGGCCGCCCGTCGCGTTCCGCGCTACGGAAGCTGCCCGGCGTCGTCCACGATCCCGGTCTTCACCTGGACCGTCAGCCGCATCAGGTCGCCCTTGCGGAACGCGAGGGTCCCGTCCTCTCCCCGCGTCGAGTGCTCCCTGATCGCGACGGCCCGCTCACCGAGGTAGCCGTACGTCTTCGGGTCGAAGAGGATCTCCTCGTGGAGGTACCCCTCGGTGATCCGGCCGAGGGCGATCGCCTGCCGCCCGGACATGTCCAGGCGCCCCTCGACGAGCGTCACGTCCGGGATCTGCTTGATCGCCCGGAACACCGCCGCCTCCAGCTTCGGCGGCAGCACGTTGTCCCGCAGGATCGTGCTGAGCGTCGTGTAAGCCGTCGCGTAGCGCCCCTCGGCGGTCTCGCCGAGCCCGCCCATGTCCGCGTAGACCCACGTCAGCAGCGCGTCCGGGTCCGTCGGCAGCTTCGCCAGGCTCGCGTAGTCCGACGGCGGCGACCCCGCGATCATCGGCGACCGTTCGAGCCGCCCGTTCTCCATGTACGCGATCATCTTGCCGTCGGCGCGCGTCCAGCTCTTGTTCGTGCGCGTGTCGGCCGGGTCGTCCGACAGGGGCCCGTTGGGGGTGTCGCCGCGCCGCGACCGCGACTCGACGTAGACCCACTGGTCGGGGCGGGGCGCGGTGAACGCGCGGGTCTCCGCGGACATCGCGGCCCGCTCCAGCAGCTCGGACGCGTTCGCGACCGGTCCCGCCGGGATGCCCGGGACGACCGGCGCCGGCCGTCCGTGCTCGTCCACGCCGCCCGACTGGAGCACCGTCACGCCGACGACGGCGGCGGTGGCGAGCGCGCCGACCGCGGCGAGCCGGATCCCGAGGCGGGGGAGGCGCCCGCCGGGGGCGTGCCGGGGCGCCGCGGCGGGCGCGCGTCCGGCGGTGCGGTCCATGAGGGCGGCGCGGGCGCCGGTCCGGGCGGCGGACGAGGGCGCCGCCGGCTCGTCCCACGCCTCGCGCAGGGCGTCGATGTCGTTCATCGGATGGTGTCCTCTCCCAGGTCGAAGCCGCCGCCCAGTGCGGCACGGATCTTCTTGCGGGCCCGGTGCAGCCGCGACCGGGCCGTCCCGGCCGGGATGCCGAGCGCCTCGGCCGCCTCCTGCACGCCGAGGTCGGCCCAGGCGACCAGGAGCAGCACGTCCCGGTCGCCGCGCGACAGCTTCCGCAGCGCCTTGGCGAGCGGCCCGCGCGCGGCCTGCGCGTCGAGCCGCCCGGCGACGCGGTCGGCGTGCCCGGCGTCGGCGGCGGGAGCCGCGGCGCGGGCCAGCGCCCGGTACTGGCGGGCCTCCGCGCGGTGCTGCCGCGCGATCAGGTTGGACGCGATCCCGTACAGCCAGGGCCGGACGTCCGCGCGGGACGCGTCGTAGCTCCCGCGCCGGTCGAACGCGATCAGGAACGTTTCGGCGGCCACGTCGTCGGCGAGCGTCGGCCCGAGGCGCCGCGACGCGTACCCGTGGATCGCGGCGTAGTGCCGGTCGAACAGGGCGGCGAAGCACTCCGGTTCCGTCAGCGAGCGCCGGACGATCTCGGTGTCGCCGTCGATGGCGGGCGCCGTCATGCGCGCCCGCCCGGCGGATCGGGGGGACGCGGGCGGTCCGGGGACGCCGCCCGCGTGGGGTCAGAAATCATGTCGTGCCTTCCGCTGTGAGCGTCGGTCACTCCCGCTTCGCCGATCCCCCGGCGCGCGTTCGCGGTTTTTCCGCCGAGACGGGCGGCCCCTTCGACGACAACGGGATACACACTGAAAAAGCCCTCGAAGGCGATTCATTGTGGCCGGTCGTCCTCGCCCGTACAGTCCGGCATGCGGGCTCCTCCCCGCCGCGAGGCCCCGCCCCGGCCGCCGCTCCCCGCGGCGGGCGGCCGGTCCCCCCACCGTGGGCGGCCGGGGCGTTCCGCTGTGTGACCGGCCCGTCCCGGACTACGCTGGGCGCCGACAGCGCCGGGACGAAGAAGGTGTGCAGTGACCGAGCAGGAACCGATCCTCAGCGACGGGGTCATCATCGAGTTCGTCGACGGCGGCGACGTCCCCGTCCGGCACAAGGACTTCGGTGAGCGGGCCGTCGTGATGCGCGACGCGAAGAACCCCGAGGGCCCGATCCTCTACTTCACCGAGGCCGAGTGGGACGCCTTCATCGCGGGCGTCAAGGACGGCGAGTTCGACGACCTCCTGGAGGAGGAGCCCGCCGAGGGGGCCTGACCCCCGCTCCGGCCCCGCGCTCCGCTCCGGACCGCGGGGCCGAATTGCCCCGGTTTCGACGGGCATGTACCCCTCATCGCACGAGCCCGCCGCGCGGGCGGGCGGTCGAAGGGGGCGACCATGACCGACGTCGAGATCATCGAGACCGCCGCACTGGGCGACCGCAGCCACGTCGCGCACGACGGCGGGCACGCCATCGTCATCGACCCGCAGCGCGACCTCGACCGCGTCTCCCGCGTCCTGGACGGACTCGGGGTGCGCTGCGCGCTCGTCCTGGAGACGCACGTCCACAACGACTACGTGTCCGGCGGCCTCGAACTGGCCCGCGCCACCGGCGCCGACCACGGCCTCCCGGCGTCCGCCCTCCTCGCGTTCGACCACCGCCCGCTGGCCGACGGCGACGAACTCGACGTCGGCGACCTGCACGTCCGGGCCGTCGCCACCCCCGGCCACACCGACGCCCACCTCGCCTACGCCGTCGACGGCCCGGGCGGGACGGCCCTGTTCACCGGGGGCTCCCTCCTCTACGGGACGGTCGGCCGCACCGACCTCGTGGCCCGGTCCCGCACCCGCGAACTCGCCCGCGCCCAGTACCGCTCCGCCCGCCGGCTCGCCGGCGTCGCCGGCGACGACGCCCGCGTCTACCCGACGCACGGGTTCGGCAGCTTCTGCTCGTCCGCCCCCGCCACCGACGACGCCGTGTGGACGCTCGGCGACGAACGCGCCCGCAACGACGCGCTGACCGAACCGTCCGAGGACGCCTTCGTCGACCGCCTCGTCGCGGGCCTCTCCGCCTACCCGCGCTACTACGCCCAGATGGGCGAGCGGAACATCGCGGGCGCCGGCCCCGCCGACCCCGCCCAGCTCCCGCAACGCCTCCGCCCCGCCGCGCCCCACCCGCCCGCCCTCGCCCCCGCCGCGTGCGCCGCGCCGGGCGCGAGCGTCCCGGACGCCCGGTCCGGCCACACCACCCGCCGCGCGCCGATCCGGCCGGGACCCCCGACGACCGTCGCGACCGCGACCGGATCGCCCTTCCCGACGGCCGCGGCGACCTCGCCGAACTCGGGGAACGACTCCGGGCCGACGGGCTCCACCAGCACGTCCAGGATCCCGCCGCACGTCAGCCCGACGGCGAACGCGTCGTCGTCGCTCACCCCGTACCGCCGCACCACCGCCTCGCCGGACGCCAGCACCTCCCGCGCCACCTCGTACACCGCGCCCTCGACGCACCCGCCGGACACGCTGCCGGCCGCCTCCCCGCCCGCCGACACCGCCATCGCGGCCCCGGCCGGGCGCGGCGCGCTGCGGAACGTCCGCACCACGGTCGCCAGCCCGAACGTCTCCCCGGCGGCGAACCACCCGCCCACGTCCCCGAGCACGTCACGCATGACCGCCTCCGCTCCCGACGGCCCCGCCCACGTCGTCCGGCACTTCACTCATCGCACGCCATCTTCCCCGCCAACCCGGCACCACCGCGCCCTGCACCGAAAAGCCTCGCTCCCCACACGCACCGGCAGGCACACCCAGCCCCACGGCGCAACGACCGGCGCGGGGACCCGCCGCTCGCCGGGCCCGCACGGCCGGAGCACGACCTTCTTCCCCGCCCCGTTCGGCACCGAAAGGCGCGCTCCCCGCACGCACCGGCAGGCACGCCCGAACCCCGCATGGCGCAACGGGCGGCGCGGGGTACGGCGTTCGGCGGGCCTGCGCGGTCGGGGGCGCGGCCTTTTGCCGCCGGGCGGCGGCAAAAGGC
>NZ_QHJN01000228.1:0-10008 GCF_003947565.1 Actinomadura sp. WAC 06369
GCTCCGCGCCCCCGACCTCTCCCCCGGACACCGGGACGCCCCCGCCGTCGGCGGAGCCGACGCCGCCCGGCACGCCGAGCCCCACCTCGAACCCCGCGCCGAACCCGGGCTGACCCGCGCCCGCCCGCGCTACAGGGCCGCCGCGCCCTCGACCGGGGACGAGCCCCGCCGGACGAGCAGCGCCGCGAGCACCGCGGCGGCGGCGACGGCCCCGGCGACGGTCAGCGACGTCTGGAAGCCGTCCATGAACGCCAGGTGGCTGCCGGTCGTGATCGCGTCGGCGGCGGGCCCCGGCGTGCCGGGCGGGACCGGCGCGACGCCCTGCGCCACGATGCCCTCCTGCCCGGCGAGGCCCCGGGCGGCGGCGTCCGGGACGCCCGCCTCCGTCAGCCGCCCGAACAGCACGTCGCCGACCCGGGTGGACAGCAGCACCCCGAGCACCGAGGTGCCGAGGACGCCGCCGACCTGCGACGCCGTCTGCTGCAGGCCCCCGGCGACGCCCGCGAGCCGCGGCGGCGCGTTGCCCACGATCGCCTCCGTCCCGGCGACGATCACCATGCCGAACGCCAGCCCCATCAGCACGAACCACGGCCACAGCTCGGCGTAGGGCGCGGCGGCGCCGACGCGCGACAGCCCGAGCAGCGCGGCGGCGGTGGACGCCATTCCGAGCGCCAGCGGCACGCGCGGCCCGAACCGGCTGGTCAGCATGCCCGCCACCGGCGACGCCACGATGAACACGGCCGTCATCGGCAGCAGCCGGACGCCCGCGTCGACGGGGCTCATCCCGTGCACCTGCTGCAGGTACAGCGTGATGAAGAAGATCGTTCCGAACATGGCGAAGAAGCCGAGGACGATCAGCCCGGTCGCCGCCGACAGCGACACCGACCGGAACAGGCTCAGCGGCAGCAGCGGGTTCTCCGCCCGCCGCTCGTTCCAGACGAACACCGCGAACAGCACCAGCGCCGCCGCGAACGACACGCGCGGGACGGGGTCCCCGAAGCCGTCCTCGCCCGCCCGGATCAGGCCCCACACCAGGGCGGACAGCGCGCCCGACAGCAGCGCGACCCCGGCGAGGTCGAACCGCCCCGCCGCGTCCTCGTCCCGCGACTCGCGGATCACCCACAGGCCCACGGCCAGCGCGACCAGCCCCAGCGGCGCGTTGACGAAGAACACCGACTCCCAGCTCACGTTCTCCACCAGCAGCCCGGCCACGATCGGGCCGCCGGCGATCGACACGCCGACCGTCGCGCCCCAGACGCCGATGGCGGTGTTGAGCCGCTCGGCGGGGAAGGTGTTGCGCAGGATCGCCAGGCTCGCCGGCTGGAGCAGCGCGCCCGCGAAGCCCTGCACGACCCGCCAGAAGATCACCATGCCGAGCCCGCCGGACACCCCGATGAGGACGCTCGACGCGGCGAACCCGACGACGCCCGCCAGGAACGTCCGGCGGCGTCCGAACCGGTCGGCGATCTTCCCGGCCGGGATCAGGGTCACGGCGAGCGCCAGCAGGTACGCGTTGGTCACCCACTGGAGGCCGGACAGGTCGGCCCCGAACTCCCGCGCGATCGCCGGGTTGGCGATGGCCACCACGGTCGCGTCGAGCCCGACCATCATCACGCCCAGCGCGACCGCGAGCAGCGTGAGCCAGGGATGCCCCCGCCCCGCCCGCTCCCGCGGCCGCACCGGCTTCTCGAGTACCTGCGTCATCCTTCGTCCTCCCGATCGGCAACCCCCTCAAAGTGTCATGGCATGACAGTTGTCGTCAACCGTCGTGAGTCGCAGCGCGACATCAGTCACAAAATGCCAATAGTCGGCCTCAGTCGCTTTACCCGCCACTACCCGGCCGTTAGGATTCGCCCATGACCGCGACCGTCCCCGACGCCCGGCCGCCCGGCCGCCGGGAGCGCAAGAAGCAGCGCACCCGCGAGGCCCTCGTCGACGCCGCGTTCGCCCTCTTCGCCGAGAAGGGGTACGACGCGACGACCGTCGAGGAGATCGCCGACGCGGTCGACGTGTCGTCCCGCACGTTCTTCCGCTACTTCGCCTCGAAGGAGGACGTGGCGCTCACCTTCCAGGACGAGCAGCTCCGCGCCGTCCTGCGCCTGCTGTCCGAGCGCCCGGCCGACGAGCCGATCATGACGGCGCTGCGCCGCACGGTCGTCCAGGTCTCCCGCGCCTGCGAGACGGGCGCGCTCGGCTTCACGCCGGAGCGGTTCGAGTGCCTGATCTCGATCACCACCGACAGCCCCGCCCTGTCGGCCGGCAGCCTGGAGCACGCGGCGCGCAAGCAGATGCTGCTCACCGAGGTCATCGCCGAGCGGATGGGCCTCGACCCCGCCACCGACCTGCGCCCGCACCTCGTCGCGGCCACCGCCACGGGCGCCTTCCGCACGGCCGCCGAGGCCCTGCACTCCCCCGGGATGGGCTACGCGTCCCTCACCGAGGCCGTCGACGCCGCCTTCGCGATCCTGGAACGCGAACTCAACACGCTCTGACCCCGCTCAGCCCAGCAGGCCGGCGAGGAACCGGGCCGCGTCGCGCCGCAGCCCGTCCATCGTCGGGTCGTCGCCGGCGCCCGCGAGCGCGTAGAACATCACGCCCTCGGCGAAGACGACGAGCCGGCGCCCGTCCGCCTCCGGATCGGCGGACCCGAGGGCCTCCATCAGCGCCACCGCCGGCCTCGCGAAATGCCTGCCGCTCGCGTCGTACGCGCCCCGCAGCTCCGGACGGCGGGTGGCCTCCAGGGCCAGCTCGTAGCGCGCCAGCGTGCGCCGCCGGTCCCGGGTGATCTGCCCGCGCAGCAGCCGCGCCACCAGGTCGGCCGCGCCCTCCCGGTCCGCGGGGACATCGTCGACGGACACCGCGGCGAACTGCCGCTCCTCCAGCTCGTTCAGGCGCTCCAGCGTCAGCGCCAGCAGCGCCGCGCGGGTGCGCGCGACGTTGGAGGCGGCGCCCGGGGGCAGCCCGGCGGCCTCGTCCACCGCCCGGTGCGTCAGCCCGCGCATCCCGCGCTCGGCCAGCAGCGTGATGGCGGTCTCGGCGACCAGCTCGGCGCGCGGCGATCTCATGGCGACACACTACTTGCGTAGTCTCCACTACAGACGTAGTCTCGTCACTACGGACGTAGTGAGGAGTTCTCGTGAAAGCGATCGTGATCGGCGCCGGGATCGGCGGCCTCGCCGCCGCCGCGGCGCTCAAGGACCAGGGCTGGACAGTCCGCGTCCTGGAACGGTCCCCGGCGCTGGAGCCGGTCGGTTCGGGCCTCGCCGTCATGCCCAACGCGCTGCGCGCCCTCGACGTCCTCGGCGTCGGCGACCGGGTCCGGGCGCTCGCCGCGTTCGCCGGCGACGGCGGGATCCGGCGGCCGGACGGCGCCTGGCTGAGCCGCACCAGCGCGGAGGCCGCCGCCGAGCGCTTCGGCGACCCCACCGTCGTGATCCCGCGCGCCACCCTGGTCGGCCTGCTCCGGGACCTCCTCGACCCGGCGGAGATCCGGCTCGGCGTCGCCGTCGGGTCCGCGTCCCCCGGCGGGACGGTCGCGACCGCGGCGGGCGAGGAGAGCGCGGACCTCGTCGTGGCCGCCGACGGCATCGGCTCCGCGGTGCGCGCCGCCCTCTTCCCCGGCCGCCCCGGACCCCGCCCCACCGGCCTGACGGCATGGCGCCTGCTCACCGCCGACCCGCGCGAAAGCGGCGCGGCCTCCGAGACCTGGGGCCGCGGGCTGGTCTTCGGCGTCAACCCGCTCGCCGACGGCCGGGTCTACTGCTACGCCACCGCGCCCGCGCGCCCCGGCACGGCCGCCCCGGACGAGCGGCGCGAACTGCTGCGCCTCTTCGGCTCCTGGCACGACCCGATCCCGGACCTGCTGCGGCAGGCCGATCCGGCGACGATCCTGCGCAACGACATCTCCTCCCTGCCGCGCCCGCTCCCGGCCCTCCACCGCGGCCGGATCGTCCTGCTCGGAGACGCCGCCCATCCCATGACCCCCAACCTCGGCCAGGGCGCCTGCCAGGCGATCGAGGACGCCGTCGTGCTGGCCCACGAGGTCACGAAGGGCGGCGGCCCGGCCGGGTACACCGGCGCGCGGCTGGCCCGCACGGCGATGGTCATGGCGAAGTCGAGGCGGATCTCCCGCCTCACCCGGCTGGACGACCCGCTGAGGGTCGCCCTCCGCGACGCGGCGATGCGGGCGGCGGGCCGGCTCGGCCCGAACGTCGTCCTGCGGCAGGCCGCCCCGGTCGTCGACTGGAACCCGCCCGCCTGACGACCGGCGGCGGAAGAGAACGCAGCGAGGTCCGCCCCGCACCCGTCGAGACGGGTGCGGGGCGCCGCTGCGAACGGCGCCTGCACGAGCCGCCGCTATGAGCGGCGTGCGTGAGCCGCCTGTATGAGCCGCATCACACCGTCTCGGAACGGCGGCTCCGCCGGGACATCCGCGATTCCCCCTGCATGCGCCTTTGCGCGCACGTTCCCCATGCCGTCCCGACCCGGCCCGGTCAAGGTCATCTCAAGACCGATTTGACCGAGAGGTGTGGATTTCGTGGAGCGGGTACGAAGGGGCCGTCCGCCACTAACAGAAGACGTGGCCGCCGACAACCCCCTGCCCCCGATTTCCGAGGAAACCATGGCGAAGAACGAACAGGACGACGGCGAGGACCGCGGCGCCTCGGAGACCTCCCGCGAGGACGGACGGGACGCGCCCCGCGTCTCCGCCCGCGAGGCCATCCGCGGCGCGGCCGTGCAGCTCACCGAGCTGCTCGGCGCCCAGCCGGACTCGGTTTCGGCGCTTCAGCCGCGGGACGGCGGCGGGTGGGTCGCGGACGTGGAGGTCGTGGAGATCGAACGGATCCCCGACACCTCCAGCGTCATGGCGACCTACCGGGTGACGCTCGACCAGCGGGGCGAGCTCATGGGGTACGAGCGCACGCGGCGGTACGCGCGCGGACAGCTGGACCGGGCCTGAGGGCGGCCGCCCCGAGCGGGCGGCGACTCCCCTACGGACCCAGCGCCATACGAAGGGAGCCCCCCAATGACCGTCATGCAACAGCAGCAGGCGCGCCCCTCCTCCGGTGGAGGGAGTTCGAGCCTCTACGACGTCCTCGAACTGATCCTCGACAAGGGACTGGTCATCGACGCGTTCGTCCGGGTCTCGCTGGTCGGCATCGAGATCCTCAAGATCGACGTGCGGGTCGTCGTGGCCAGCGTCGACACCTACCTGCGCTTCGCCGAAGCCTGCAACCGGCTCGACCTGGAGTCCGGCCGCAAGGCGCCGACGCAGCTCACCGACATCGTCGGCGACTCGGTGGAGAGCGGCGCCAAGGGCAAGTCGAAGGGCGCGCTGACCGGCGCGGTCGAGGCGTTCAGCGAGTCGCTGCAGCGCGGCCGGGACGGCGACGAGGAGGAGCCCGCCGAGCGCAAGAGCCGCTCGTCCTCGTCGTCCACCGCCCGCCGGAGCCCGCGGCGCAAGGAAGGCGAGTAAGCGACCATGCCGGTGTACGTCTACGCGATCACGGATGCGGAACACCCGCACCGCCTCGACGACCTGAAGGCCATCGGCGAGTCCGCCGGGCCGCCGACGACCGTCGCCGGACGGTCGCTGAAGGCGGTGGTCAGCGACGCCCCCGCCGACCTGCGGCCGAAGCGGCGCGAGGTGCTCGCGCACCAGGCCGTCCTGGAGCGGCTGCTCGAGGACGGCGCCGTCCTGCCGATGCGGTTCGGCTTCGTGGCCCCGAGCCACGACGAGGTCGCCGGCGCCCTCGACGAGAACGCCGACACCTACGCGGCGACGCTGGAGCGGCTCTCCGGCCGCGTCGAGTACCACCTCCGGTGCGGCCGCGACCAGGACGACGTGCTGCGCGAGATCCTCACCGAGTCGCCGGAGGCCCGGCGGCTCAACGAGGCCACCCGCCAGAACCCGTCCGCGCAGGGCGACCGGATGGCGCTCGGCGAGCTGATCTCCCAGGAGATCGTGCGGCGCAACGACGCCGACGCTCGGGAGATCGTGGACGCGCTCGCGCCCGCGGCCGCCGAGGTCGCGGCGGGCGAGGCGCGCGGCGAGCACTTCCTCGCCGTGTCCTTCCTCGTGGACCGGGCGCGCGCGACCGAGTTCGCCCGGCTCGTGGAGGCGGAGAAGGAGCGCCGCGGCGCCGGGTACGCGCTGACCCTGCACGGGCCGCTGCCGCCTTACAGCTTCGTCTGACCGGAGGACCGGCATGGGCCTGATCACGCAGGTGCTGACCCTCCCGCTGGCCCCCGTGCGGGGCGTCGGCTGGGTCCTGGACCAGGTGGTCCAGACCGCCGAGCGGGAGTACTACGACCCCGCGCCGGTCCGCGCCGAGCTGCGCGAGCTGGAGCAGGCGCTGCTCGACGGCCGGATCGACGAGGACGAGTTCGACCGCCGCGAGGACGAGCTGCTGGACCGGCTGGCCTGGCTGGAGGAGCGGTGGCGCGAGATCGGCGGCGACGGCCGCACGACCACGGAAACGAGATGAGATGCAGAGCAACGCGAAGATAGCCGTCGCGCTCGTGGGGGGCTACCTCCTCGGGCGCACGAAGAAGGCGAAGATGGCGATCGGGCTGGGCATGTTCCTGGCCGGCAAGAAGATCAGCCTCGACCCCCGCGAGCTGTCCCGGCTCGCGGCGGCGTCGCCGCTGGTGAGCGGGCTGAGCGACCAGGTGCGCAAGGACCTGGTCGACGGCACCCGGACGGCGCTGACGTCCGCGGTCACCCAGCGCGCGAACACCCTGGCCGACACGCTCCACGAGCGCACCCTCGACCTGGGCGACCCGCTCGGCCGCGGCGGCCGGGACGACGGCGGGGCCGAGCCGGACACGGCGCGCGAGGACACGGCGCGCGAGGACACGGCGCGCGAGGACTCGGACGCCGGCGCGGACGCCCCCGAGGGGGACGCCCCCGAGGGGAACGCGGACGACGGGAAGCGCCGCGGCGGCGCCCGCAAGGCCGCGCCGGCGAAGGCGTCCAAGGCCGCCGAGCCGGCCGCGCGCCGGCCGGCGGGCAAGGCGGCGTCGGCCGGGCGGTCGGCCGGACGGTCCACCGCCCGCAAGACCGCCGGGACGGCGCGCAAGGCGGCGTCCGGCGGCCGGCGGAAGGCCGCCGACCGGGCCGGAGACGCCGATGGCTGAGTCGACGATGAGCAAGCTGAAGGACGACCTGGCCGGCGACCCCGCGACCGACCGGCTGAAGACCGAGCTGCAGTCCTACCTGCACGCACGCGCGCTGAAGGCCGTGTCGGGCCTGGGCGAGCGGATCGGCCAGGGCGCCGGGAGACTCGCCGAGGGCGGCGGCTCCCCCGGCGGGCTGCTGGGCGGGCTCGCCAAGGGCGGGCAGGCCATCGGCGACGGGAAGTCGCCCGCGCAGGCGGCCGTCAAGGCCGGCGGCTCCATGCTGAAGGACCGCGTGAAGTCGATGTTCGGCGGGGGCGGCAAGAAGGGCAAGGGCGGCGGCGGCAAGTCCAAGAGCGTCGTCATCATCGAGGACGTCGACGTGGGCGTCCCGGTACGCACGGCCTACGACCAGTGGACGCAGTTCCAGGAGTTCGCGTCCTTCGCGAAGGGCGTCGTCAGCGTCGACCGGGCCGACGACACCAAGAGCAACTGGACGGCGAAGGTCGCCAAGTCCACGCGGAGCTGGCAGGCCACCGTCACCGAGCAGGTGCCGGACCGGCGCATCTCCTGGACGTCCGAGGGCGCGAAGGCCACGGTCAAGGGCGTGGTGACGTTCCACCCGATCACCGACGACCTCACCCGCGTGCTGCTGGTGCTCGAGTACTTCCCCAAGGGGCTGTTCGAGAAGACCGGCAACATCTGGCGGGCGCAGGGCCGCCGGGCCCGGCTCGACCTGAAGCTGTACCGCAAGTTCATCACGATGCGCGGCGAGGCCACGGACGGCTGGCGCGGCGAGATCCGCGACGGCGAGGTCGTCGTGGAGCACGACGACGCCGTCGAGGAGGAGGAACGCGCCCGCGAAGAAGAGGAGCGCGGTCCCGAGGACGCGCACGAGGACGTCCACGAGGACGACGGGTACGCGGACGAACCGGCCGACGAGGCCGACGAGGCCGGCGCCGAGGAGTCCGAGTACGACGAGCGGGACGAGGAAGACGGGGACGACGAGCCCCGCGACCTCGACGAGACCGACGAGTACGAGGGCGAGCCGGACGAGGAGCCCGCGGACGAGTACGGGCCCGAGGACGCCGAGTACGACGAGCGGGACGAGGAGTACGAGGAGGAGCCCGACGAGGAGATCGACGATGAGCGCGAACGGGCCGGGGCCGGCCGCCGCTGACGCGGCCGCCGCGGCGCAGGACGACGACCGGACGAGGCTGGTGTGACATGTCCGACTCACTCGCGGGCCGCATGGGGCCCTCCACCGGCGTGAGCCCGTACGCGGCCCGCGACGGCGGTTCGTCGGCGAACCTCGCCGACATCCTGGAGCGGGTGCTCGACAAGGGCGTCGTGATCGCCGGCGACATCCAGATCAACCTGCTCGACATCGAGCTGCTGACCATCAAGCTCCGCCTGCTCGTCGCCTCCGTCGACAAGGCGAAGGAGATGGGCATCGACTGGTGGGAGCACGACCCGTCGCTCAGCTCGCACGCGCGGCGGCCCGCCGTCCAGGCGGGCACCCCGCGCGGGCGGGACTCGCTGGCGGAGGAGAACGCGCGGCTGCGCGAGGAGCTGGAGCGGCTGCGCGAGGTGGCCGGCCTGCCCGCCGCCGACCGGGAGGAGGACACCCGATGACCGTCGCACCGACCCCGACGACGACGGCCGAGCTGAGTTACGTGTACGCGGTGGGGCCGCGCGTCCCGGAGCTGGAGCGGGCCGTGCCGCGGCTCACGGGCCTGCTGGACCGGCCCGTCCACACCGTGGAGTCGGGCGGTCTCGCGGCGGTGGTCTCGAGCGTGCCGGAGGCGCAGTTCGGCGAGGAGGGCTTCAAGGCCCAGCTCGAGGACCTGGGACGGCTGGAGGTGATCGCGCGGACCCACCACGGGGTGGTCGACACCCTGTTCCGCGCGGTCACCGTCCTGCCGCTCCGGCTCGCGACCGTCTACCGCGACGACGCGCGCGTGGCGGCGATGCTGGACGAGTCGGGGCCCGAGTTCACGGCGCTGCTGGAGCGGCTCGCCGGGCACCTGGAGTGCGGCGTGAAGGTGTACGCGCTGCCGCCGGGCCCGCGGAGCGCCCCGTCCGCCCCGGCCCGGCCGGACGCCGCGCGGCCTGACGGCGGCGGGACCAACCCGGGCCGGGCCTACCTGCAGCGGCGCAAGGCGCAGCGCACCCGGCACGAGGACGCGGCGCGCGAGGCGGCGGAGACCTCCGCGCGGGTCCGCGAGGTGGCCGCGGCGCACGCCGTGGACCGGGTGGTGCACCGCCCGCAGCAGGGCGAACTCGCCACCGGGGAGGGCCGCAACATCACGAACGAGGCGTACCTGGTGCCGAAGGGGACGACCGACGCGTTCGCGGCGGCCGTCCGGGAGGCGGCCCGGGACCTGCCGGGCGTGCGCGTCGAGGTGACCGGCCCGTGGGCGCCGTACAGCTTCGCCTCGCCGCCCGCCCCGCGCGCGGAGGACGGGGACCGGCGTGGGCGATGACGTCCTGCTGCGGGGGTTCGACGAGGAGCCGGCCCTCGCGGGCCACCAGGTCGCGTTGATCGACCTGCTGGACCGGCTGCTGAACAGCGGCGCCGTGCTGACCGGCGACCTGGTGCTGTCGATCGCCGACGTGGACCTCGTCCGGATCAACCTGCGCGCCGTCATCCATTCCGTCACGCCCGACGACCCGGCCCCTTGGTGATCTCTGTGCACGAACCCGCCGCCGACGCCCCCGACCCGGCCGGGCCCGCCGAACCGGCGCGGCCCGCCCCGAAGCGCGTCCCGACCGAGACCGATACGAACAGGCCCGACCCGACCCCGCCGGGACGCCGGCCCGCCACCGGCGGTCCCGGCGGCCCCGGCGGGGTCGGGTCGGGCCTGTTCGTATCGGTCTCGGTCGGGA